>CAIXME010000850.1 GCA_903920425.1 uncultured Pirellula sp.
AGATGTTCTTCGCTTGACGTTGCCACCCATCCCGCCTTGATCACGAGATTGGATAACGGCAGCAATGTCGCGACCGAAACCAAAACCGCTACGATTGCGAACGCAACAATTCTAGTCCCCCCTTGGGATTCAAATGCAACGTAACTTGCCGGCGAACTGTAACCACTTTCTTCTCCTCCGATTCTCGAATTAAAGCGAGTGAATCCAATCGCGATCGAGATACCGAGGATAACGGCGAAGCCACCGCTCAGCAAAATGGAGATGCTGCGGACCTGGTCAAATTGCACTTGCTGGTAAACGGATTCAGTCACCGTCGGGACTTGAAAGAGATTGGTTACCACCATGTCGTTGCTAGTAACAGCAACGGTCCATAAAACACCCGCAACCACCCAAGGCCAAAGTGATGGAATGACAAAGTTCGTTATCGTCTTGGTGGGACCAAAGTCCAAAAGCGATTGGCGTGTTCGGCTGTTCATGCCGCGAGAGAGCCCGATGAGGTTCAGCAGAAAGCAAATGGGAATGGCTGCCGTTCCATGAATCCAGATAACGCTGGCGATTCCTTTCCAAGGGGAAATAGAAGCTTGAACTTGACTTAGCCTCAACCAGCCTTGCGATCCAAAACCTGCGCTCCACGCAGCCGCTTGCACGTAAACAGGAACCAGTACCAAACTGACTAGGCTCACCGCGAATGTCTTGCGAAGCGGCACTCGCAAGCAAACAATAGAAATTGCTAACACTAGCCCACAAGATGCGGCCAGCCCTGCAGCCCCCGTGCAAACCATCAAAGTATTTAGGACGGTTTGGAGGGTGGCCGCATTCCAAAGCATTGGTGATACCCGCTAAGACTTACTCGGCTTCGACTACTTCGACCGAAATGATTTCAATCGCATCCGAAGGGACATCAGAGTGTCCAGCCTTGCGTGTCGTCGCGACGGTATTAAGCGAATCAACGACATCCATTCCTGCGATTACGCGACCGAAGACACAGTAACCTACTCCGTCTTGGCTGCTCTTTTTGTCAAGGAAAAAATTGTCCTTGGTATTGATGAAAAACTGAGACGTTGCGCTATCTGGCACGCTGGTTCTTGCCATCGCAATCGAATATTTCAAATTGCTTAGGCCATTGGACGATTCGTTTTTGATCTGGCCGCGAGTCTTCTTCTGCGTCATATCAGGAGCAAAGCCGCCCCCCTGAATCATAAAATCCTTGATCACTCTGTGGAATATAGTTCCGCTGTAATGCCCATCTTTGGCATATTGGACGAAATTCTTGACCGTAATTGGAGCGGCTTCTTCATCGAGTTCCAAGGTGATATCGCCTTGGGAAGTCTTCAAAACAGCTTGCATTGCTTTCCTCTTTTTGGGGTTCGTGCCAGTCGGTATCGACTGTACATTCGGCTAAACTATGATGGTCCGGATATCCCTGCTCGCCGACAGATCGGAAGCCGGGTTCTGGTTATTGAAATTGGAATCGAAAACTGCAAGGCTGGCCATGCTAATTTGTCGTAATCATGTCGTTCGGATGTTTGAGATCGTCCTCGCTTTCAGCGTTGCCATAGGCGGATCCGCTCCATGGGCATTGTGCCAGGAAAAAGCACAATCCACGTCATACTCCTCCCAACCTATTCCAGCTCTCAAGACGCTGCAAACGGTTGCGGAAAAATCGAATTACATGGGGACGGCCAGAGAAAAGGATGTTCTGAGCTTTTTGAAGGATCTAGACGACGCAAGCCCGCTTGCAAGCCAGCTTTCTATCGGGAAAACAACGGAGGGGCGGTCGATCCAGGCACTCGTGGTAGCCAAAGAGGGGCAAGTCCAGCTACCTCTACCGGCAAATGACGATCGGTTAGTTATCGTGCTTCTCGGCGGAATCCACAGTGGCGAAAGCGATGGAAAAGAAGCCTTGCTGGCGCTCGCACGCGACCTACTCGCCGAAGGAAAACCAGGGTATCTGGATCAAGCGGTTCTCGTTTTCGTACCGAACTTTAATGCAGACGGAAACGAACGCGTCGGCGTTTTACACCGCCCTGGTCAAGATGGACCCGATCTCGGAATGGGGATCCGAGAGAATGCCGTAGGATTGGACCTTAACCGGGACTTTATCAAACTGGATTCGCCCGAAGTGCGTGCGTTGGTTCGCGCCATCGATGCATGGGACGCAGATGTTCTCATAGACACTCACACGACCAACGGCTCGCTCCACCAATATGATTTGACCTACGATGTTCCGCACAACCCTGCCGCCAACCAAAAGATTGTCGAATGGCTGCGGAAATCGATGCTTCCTTCGATCACAAAGGATATGTTAAAGCAAGGCTTCCCGACGTTCTACTACGGCAACTTTAGCGATGATCACAAGCGATGGGACTCGTTTGGTCATGAGCCACGCTACAGCACCGAATACATGGGGCTTCGCGGCAAAATCGGGATCCTCGTTGAATCGTACTCTTATGCGAGCTACCAGCGACGAATCGATGCGTCCTATCTCTTTGTGGATGCCTGCCTCAAGCAACTGACTAGCAATCATAAGAGTCTTCAAAAGATGATGCAGGTAGATAACGCTTCCAAGCCTATGGGGCTGCCTATCCAAGGCAAAATCGTTGCCGACGCAGGCACACAGATCGCCAAAGGCTTCACTTGGGCCAGCAATGCTTCGGACGCAAACAAAGGGACTCCAGCTATCGTTGAAGAAGACGACGATCATGTGCACGGACCAACTTCCCCTGAACTTGCAGCCAAATTCCCTGGTCCCAAAGATCGCAAACGCAAATCCGAACTGACTCCCACCGACTTCGAAGTATCCCTTTTCAATGTTGGAGCCAGCACGCTATCCGTGGATGCGCCCGAATACTATTTCATCCCAGCTAACAACGCATGGGCCGCAGGCCGATTGCGTATGCATGGAATCCAAATGAGCTGGTTTGACGAGCAAACCGCCGTCCCGCCCGCCAATTCCACGCAATACCGAATCACAGCCAGGAAAGATCTACCTGAGTTTCAGAATCATCGAATGCGCAAGTTCGAAACAAAAGTTGAGCCGGCGAATTGGAAGCCATCGGCTGGTTGGTTGGTATCGACACGACAACCGCTCGGCGCTCTCGCGACATACTTGCTAGAACCTCATTCCGACGATTCGCTCGCGGTCTGGAACTTCTTTGATCCGGAACTCACCGCCGATGCCGTTTATCCCGTGCTTCGTATCGAATCACTTCAGAACGCTCTGGGGGCAGCAAGTCTCCCGAACGTGATGCCGCCACTGAAATGGGACGATTCGCCCTCTGCTGGCATGGCAAAAGAACAACTATCGCTCGAAAAGATTTACGATCCGCAAAAGAGGGTCAGCTATACAGCGATGCCAACGCCGATGCCTCGGTGGATTCCAGATCGTGAATCGTACTTGGTCCAACATGCAGGCCAATGGCATTCCGTCGATTGCCAATCAGGCGCTATGCAACCTTTCGATCGCCCGAAAAGGCTCGAAGCCGCCTTGGCAAAACTAGACGCGTTTGGGAATGGTCAAGCTGCAAGCGTTGCTCGGCGAATCAATCTCTTCGATTCCAAATTTGAGAATGCATTGATCGAACACAAAGAAGATATCTATCTCTACAAGACTGGAAACGATAACGGTGGCGAAAACAGCGCTACCAAGGATACCGTTCGGCAGATTACGCATTCGCCCGATCAAAAGAAAGAGTTGGCAGAGCTGAGCCCAACCGGAAAACACGTTGCCTACATCCATGGAAACAACATCTGGGTGGCCGATTGCGATTCAACCGAAGTTCGGAAGCTGACAGAGGACGGAGCGACCGAAATACTCAATGGCAAACTCGATTGGGTGTACCAAGAAGAAATATATGGACGAGGTCAGTTTAAGGGCTATTGGTGGAGCCCGGATGGAACCATGATCGCCTACCTGAGATTGGATGAAACCAACGTCCCGCGATTTCAAATCGATAACTCGTTGTCGTTTGCCCAATCACTTGAGGAAACACGCTATCCAAAAAGCGGACAAGCCAACCCGCTCGTAACGTTGCATGTGGTTCATGTTGATTCTGGAAAACAACACGAAATACCACTGGATAGCTATGCAACGGACGATCGCTTGGTTGTTCGCGTCGGTTGGAAACCCGCCCCGGAAAGCAGCGTCGTCTTCCAAATCCAAAACCGTATCCAATCCAAATTGGATGTCCTGTCTTTCGATACCAATTCGAAAAAACTCCAGACATTGACCAACGAAACCTCGCCCGCTTGGGTCGATGTGATCGAAGAGCCGAAGTGGCTTGCCGACGGCAGCTTTCTGTGGTTGAGCGATTCCAACGGCGGCCGACGCCACGTTTATCGAATCTCTGATGGAGTCCGTACAGCGGTTACCAGCGGTGACTGGGACGTGAAATCCATTCAGTGGGTTTCAGACGACGGAAAACAAATGTGGATCCTGGGCCATCGCTCTGCACCAGCGAACCTCGATTTGTTGCGAGTCGATCTGAATAACTTGCAGATCGAGCCGATCGGCGAAGCGACCGGTTCACACCGAGTCAATGTTCATCCAAGCGGAAATTATTTCTTTGACTCCTGGAGTGATTCCAAAACACAAAGTCAGCTTTGGTTGCGCGATCATGCCGGTGTCAAAACTCGCTACGTTGGCTCATTTCGAAACGATCGATTCGACTACGTCCAAACAGGCGATATCGATCTATTCGAAATCAAAGCGCGCGATGGATTTGCAATGCAATCTTTGCTGTACACACCCGCCGATTTCCAGACCGCATCGAAAACTCGCAAGTTTCCGGTTCTGATCCACGTGTACGGCGGACCGGCTGCTCCTACTGTTGAAAACACATGGACGCACCGAAGCGACCTGTGGCATCGCTATTTAGCCGAGCAAGGAATATGCGTCCTGTTCTGTGATAATCGATCGGCGCTCGGTAGAGGCAATTCGGACACATGGAAGATCTACAAGGATATGGGATCAACCGAACTGCGCGATCTCGAGGATGCTGTGGGCTGGCTTAAAGAGCAGCCTTGGGTTGACTCTGAGAATATCGGTATGTGGGGGTGGAGCTACGGCGGGTACTTTACCGCTTATGCAATGACCCACTCCAAACTATTCAAGGCTGGAATTGCGGGAGCACCCGTCACCGATTGGAATAACTACGATTCGGTCTACACCGAACGCTACATGTCCACTCCTAAAGCCAATCCCGACGGCTACAAGTCCAGTTCGGTAGTGACCGCAGCCAAAGACCTGCATGGTCGGCTGATGATCATTCACGGAGAGATCGATGATAACGTTCACATGGCAAACTCGATGCAGTTCGTCCACGCGCTCCAGAAAGCGAGGAAGCAGTTCGAGCTCATGGTTTATCCGAACAATCGACACGGCGTGACCGATCCGGATCAAAGTTATCATCAGTACAAAATGATGACAGACTTCTTTGAACGAAACCTAAAACGATAGTACTCCAGCCGGTCCATTCATGGCGAGTAACGGGTCCGACTATTCCATGGAGATCTGATTGACGAAAAATCGGTCAGATCTCCATAGCGGTGCGGAAATCCGCATTAATCGCTCTTTTTCCTATTTCTTGGGACTATGAAATTCCGTTGTCTTGTAGTGACGCCGTATGCCGTGTGCAATTTCTAAGGCGTTACAAAACGATCTATCGTTATATGTGTCATCTCTTGCCAATGTTCGTACATAGGAAGGGGGGTTTGCGGTTCTTTCATTTGCTTGCCAATTGTTCTTGTCCTACTGTTTCCAGTCACGTAAAGACGGTTGGCCACACTATGGCTGTATCGTCGTACATTACTCAAGTCACCCCGTGGTGAGATGACCGATCCGACGCTATTCCTGCAAAACGCAAATATTGCAAATCACGCTAATCCGTGGTCCGTTGTTTGCGCGCCTTCAGGGACCGACGGAGACGAGGCTACAGCCGGTCGTCACAACTTTGGCATGGTGCATTCGCGGCTTGGTTTGGTCTCTACGCTTTACGTAGCGTTGCGAGCCAAACATGGTCCTGCGGCAACGCATTCGCTCCGTGTCGCGTTGTGGGCATCCGCGTGGGGGCTACAGAATCAAGTCCCCGAAGAACATCTACAACTATTCGAAATCGTCGGACTGCTCCATGAAATAGGCAAAATCGGCATCCCCGACCGCGTTTTGCAAAAGCCTGAACGCCTGAATGAGAACGAGCAAGCCATGATGGACTTGCACCCTCAGGTTGGCCTTGAAATTCTGCGTGCGGCGGGTGCATCCAGCGACCTGTTATTGGCGATCGCGGGAATAGGCACCAGTTTCAACTCATCGAACGCGACCCATTCCAAAGCCATTGCTCCGTTGGTAAGTCGATTAATCAACATAATCGATGCTTACGATTCCATGACGGTCCGGCAAGTGTATCGGGAGCCCATGTCTCGCGAATCGGCTCTCGCAGAAATATTCCAGCTGGCCGGATCACAATTCGATCCGAGGCTCGTTCGATCCTTTGCGGAGATCGTATTGAATCCGCAATTGGAAATCCACGAACTTGTACGGCA
>CAIXME010000851.1 GCA_903920425.1 uncultured Pirellula sp.
CGTTTAACCATTAGTCGAAGATGAATTCAATACCACCGTCAGGCGATTGCCTAGTTCCTGTGAAATCTGCTGCAGAGCTTCGGGAAATTCTAGGACCGGTTTCCGAACGAGCTAGGACCAAGGCACGTTATGAGCTTAGTGAGATTGATCGCCAGTGGCTTGGAGCATCACCGTTTTGCCTATTAGCAACGAGTGCTGCGGACGGCTCGTGCGATGTGTCGCCGAAGGGAGATCCTCCTGGTTTTACCATGGTGTTGGATAGTAAAACGATCGTTGTACCTGAGCGGTTAGGCAATCGTCGCGCGGATAGCTTCCACAATATCCTGGAAAATGGCCAGGTCGGGTTGATCTACTTCGTCCCAGGTCGCGGTGATACGCTACGGATCAATGGACACGCACAACTGGTTCGTAATGGTCCGTTCTTTGACGAGCTCGTTGTAAATGGGCATCGGCCATCGCTTGCACTGGTTGTGACGATTGACGAAGTGTTCTTTCATTGCTCGAAGGCTTTTCCTCGTTCAGCTCTGTGGGATTCCAAGACTTGGGATCCCACACGATTGCCATCCCGGCCTTGTATCGCGAAGTCGCTTGAAAACACGGAGGCGACGCTTGAGGAGCTTGAGGTCTACTATGGAGAGCAGTACCGGAAAGGGCTTTATGGAGAACTTGGGTAACAGTGGGTTGGAAGCGGATTCGATAATCGCCCGATGGGTTATCTGAGACTTGATGTTGCAATCTACTTCGAATGTGGCATAGGCATCTTGCCTGTGGTTGAGGATGCGCGATACTCAACACAGGCTGGAAGCCTATACCACGTAGCAGTCGCAGGCTGATTTGAAACTTCGAATGTGGCATAGGCATCTTGCCTGTGATGGAGAATGCGCGGTACTCAACACAGGCTGGAAGCCTATACCACATAGCAGTCGCAGGCCGTTTTGGAGCATCGAAAGTGGCATAGGCATCTTGCCTGTGATGGAGAATGCACGGTACTCAACACAGGCTGGAAGCCTATGCCACGTAGCAGTCGCAGGCCGTTTTGGAGCATCGAATGTGGCATAGGCATCTTGCCTGTGATGGAAAATGCGCGATACTCAACACAGGCTGGAAGCCTATGCCACACAACACATGCTGGAAGCCTGTGCAACGTCTGTCGTCGTTAAAAAGTTTGGAGCATTTGTGTTTTTATTGAGCAATCCGGTGGCCGTTCTGTTTCTCTCGTTCATCTTCGGAATGGCGGGGAATGCGATTCTGAGCAAGATGTCGATTTATGAGAGGCTTAGCGATCGTTATCTGTTTTCTGGATCGAAGCCCTATGAAAGCCTCGGAGTGGTTTGGTATCGCAATTTTCTTCTGGCAACCCCGTTGCGTTTCTTCAACTCGAATATTCGCTTCTCGGGAAATCCAGATTTGGCGACGCTGAATTCGGTAATGAATCATATGAAAGACGCGGAGGTATCGCACTGGTTTGGATTCGCAGCAATGCTAGTGCTCAACTGTGTTGCAGCGTGGTACTTTAGCTATAAGGTTGTGCTGGGCTACGTTGTTCTCAACATCCTCGGAAATCTCTACCCATGTTTGTTGCAGCAATACAATAGGCGTAGACTCACGAGGGTGGTCAATTCCATTAAGCGTCGGAACGTAACACCAGTAAATTAGCTTTTCACTCGACGAGCAATTTTTCGGGTTTGGGCGTGAAGAAACATGCGATGAATCGAAACCGCCGATGTTGCGTGATTGGGAGATTGTTTCCGAATGAAAGTAGACTCGAATCCCGGAGAAACATTGGTTCGTACAGTCTCGGATCGAATTGGGATTGCTGCGTGCGCGATCTTGTTCTGGTCCGTTGCCGCTTGGATGTTTTGGTTGGTCGAGAAATTTGTTGACGGGAACACGTGGTGGGACTTCGCGGTCAAGATCGTGCTCCATGACTTGATCTTTGCGATCGCCGTGTTCGGAGGTGCGTTGATCGCACATGCGTGCCGCCCCACTATGACGCACAGACTTCTGGAGAAAGCCGCTGCAAAGCTCCATGTTGTTGTTTGGGTAATTATTGGGTTGGTTGTTTGTACGCTTGTGTTCGTATCCTTGGTGTTGCCTGCGTTAGTGCACTTTGGAATTGTTGCGTAGTAGAGCGTCGCCGGAGAAAATTTGATGCCGAAATTGCTAAGATTATGTAGCAATGGCGTGTACGTTATGGACTCGATCGGTCGTTTTGCTTTGCGATGAGCCAACTGCCCGTCTTCGATGGGGACCGTTGTTTTGCCTCGCCCAAAATTCGGACTTGCAAAGCGTCGTCATCCAACCAATAGAGAAGTGAAGCAACAAGCATGCAAAAAATTCCGCCGATTACTGGAGTCTCAGAAATTGTACTTAGCGTTTCCGACTTACCGGCAATGCGGGATTTTTACGTTCGGGTATTGGGCTTTCCCGTTCATAGCGAGTTGTCGATGGAAGAAACGAACGCAGACCCAGACGGCGAGCCGACGATTACGTTTTTAACCATTCTCGAAACAGATACGCCACTTAGTCATGGAGGACATCCTCAGCTTTTGGTACTCGTTGACTATCGGCGTCACGTTCATGCCAGAAAGCGGTTTGTGGGGCACGATGTAACTCGATCAACGCTAAATCATTTGGCGTTTGAAGTACCAACTGGTAGTTTCGATGATCATGCGAGGAGGCTTGAAGGCTTAGGAATCGACTTGTCGTTTTCTGACTTTCCAGCCATGAACGCTCGGGCTATGTTCTTCAAAGATCCGGAGGGGAATATACTAGAATTGATCTGCCACGCTCCGGTGAGTGGATAGTGACTTGTTTTAGAACGAATATCATTGCGATGCAGTCAGATCCCTCTGTTGGCCGCGTTCTGACATCAAATACTCTATGTGATCAAGCTGGATCAATCAGCCAAACTCGGACATGCATTGCAGTCTAGGACGATGCGATTTTTTGAGGGATAACGGAAGATTGCCAAGCAAGGACAGGCATTGGTATAAAAGCAAGCAATTTGCTTGGCGAGCGGTCTGAGTTCTCAAGGGCGCACTAGAGTTGTAGATAGGTCTGTCTGATTGGGGCCAAAAGAGGGCCAAGAAAGGACAGGCATTGTCGGCTGGGGCTTTTGCGCTCCGCTTTGGTCTTTGTTACTCACCTGGTAGGATCGTACTGAGTTTCCTCGACTAAGGATGGAACAACGAGGGCTGGCGACGCTCGCAAGTGTTAGTTGTTGTTTCGCAGGCGTCCATCACACGGTTGAAGGCCCTTGAGTGACCGCTCGTTTGTTTAGATGTGCGATTACTGATGTTCAGGTCTAGAATGGCGACGGGAGTTGGTCATCGAATTGCAATTCCTTCGTCAGCGTCGGCTGGATTGATGAAAAATCTTGCTACACTGAAGGCTCGTTTTGAGGCGTATCCTCACATGTAGAACCGGACCTAAAAAGAATACGGTAGAGTGCACGTGCTGCCATTTGAATTCTGCTGAGTCGAGTACCTGCACTGGTTTCATCTCAAGTTTATTTGTCTCAACTTTAGGACATCATGACCAACGTTTCTAACCCTTACCAAACTGCTTCCTTAACATCAGATGCTTCGCCAAAGCCCAATCGATCCGCGCGGCAGCGATTGCTTCCCGTTGCCATTTCTCTTTTGGTTTTGTCGATTCTGCATATCATCTCTGGACTTTTCTATTTCGTTTATGTTTATAGCGTTTCTGCAGCTCCGGATGCGGACCCAACAGATACACATCGGTCTATTGTTTATTCGATGTATTACGGCATAACGATGTTGTATTGTTTGGTTTTGGTCACTGGCGCATTCAGCATGATGAGACAAGGGTCTTATATGTGGGCGATGGCCGTTTGTATCCTTGCGGTGATACCTTTGCTCGGTCCATGTTATTTCTTTGGTGTGCCCATCGGGATTTGGGGGATACTTGTTCTGAGACGTCAAGACGTTCGAGACTCATTTGCCCGGATGTAATCGCAGCAAGAGGCCCAGGAATGCCAAACGAGTGCCTGCCAAACAAGGACAGGCATTGCATCAAAAAAAGCAGTTTGCTTGTGGAGCGGTCTGGTTTTTCAAGACCGCCCCCGAGTTGTTGATAGGGCCGTCTGCTTGAGTGGGCCAGCGACAGCCAGGACAGGCATTGCCTTTTCGTTCTAGCTTTGGCCGCTTTTTGAAGTGGCGGCCTACGTAAAAGGCGGAACTCTATGTTCCCCAATGTTGGACGCTTCTTTGGTTACTCTTGGTCTTTTGGATAACCGAGGAACTTGCGAACTTGGAGGCCTATTTCGTAACATGCTGGGCCGTGGTAACGTGCTCTAGCCACATCGCAAATCGATTGTCCGGTCGGTAGTGATAGCCTTATCACTTGCGTCGGATACCATTGCTCATGGGAAAACACGCCGAAACCATTGCGAGAAAGGTCGCGAATGACAACTTTGGACGTTTGTTGTCGGTTCAGATTTTTGTTGGATTCCCCGATCAGTTCCATAATTCCATATGAGCTGCATCGATGCCTAGCAAACTTTCTTGTTTCATTGGCTTTTGCGTCGATCACGCCTCGCTCCTGCTGGAGGATTTCAACAAGCGAGGGAGTTAAACGAATCAGATCTTCCATCGATTCGCTTATCTCTACAAAGCTTCCTGAACTATCAATTTCCAACATCGGAAATGCTCCTTCGAGATCCTAGTCCCTATTTCGTTTTCAAGTTTCCCCATCGCTTCTTGTATAACCTCAGAAGAATAGGGGTGTTTGTTGCCGGCGTTTGCCATAAATCGATCGACAATAGAATACATTTTCGCGGCATCAGATATTTGATCCCCGGGCAAGCCGACAGGGAAACCTTTTTTGTCTAGTCTCTCGTGGTGTTGATAGACCAACATCAGCAAGATAAAACTAGCCCGTTCTATAGTGGCCATCCTCCTCAGCCCAAGTATTGGGTGTGCATCAAGCTTTCTCTGATCATCGAATGATGGCGAAAAGAACGATTTAAATGCGTCGGGGTCGACGTCTAGATAGCCTACGTCAGCCGTCAGCGCGCCGAGGGCTAGTTCCATAAATGAATTGCCTCGAGCGCCTAACGCGTATGCAAAAAAAGTACACACCATGGCAGTGTTGATTGCGGAGGACTGCCAATTGACAGGAGTCTCAAGGACTTGGAATAGGTTTCGCAACGATGTGTTGCCGCCATACCAGCATACCAATCGTTCTGCATTAATCACCGCAGAGTCATAAATCGAGAGTGTGTCACGCGACTCCAGCGCAGTGATGAAACTGTCCCGAATCCATTGCATGTGTGCGGCATCACGAAACAGTCCGGACACAGAGTGCCCCGAGTCAATCGTATTGTTTGCGATCGACTCCAGCAGGCCGTGTAACTGCTCGACGTCGTTGGGATGGATGAAAAGTCTTAAGGTGTTATTCGCAGTCGCGTACCTCTCAACTTCGCCAGAAACCGGTACGCCTTTTCGGATATTACGAATATGTTGGTTGCTCGTATCCGTTGTAAAGACATCAAACTCTAAAACAAGGCCTTCCCGCAGAATGAAGCGGTTGAAGGGGATTAGGTCTTTTGATCGATGCGCTACGCTACTCATTGAAAACCAGGGACTATGCCCAACACTGATGGATTAGCTAATCGGCAAACTGTCTGCTATTTTCGGCATTTCCGAAAGGCAAATCCATGATTCATTGATGTCAAACCGGATCTTTAATAGAAGAACCTTAAAAATCCGACGGTAATCTCGGCATTGAAGGGCATCGAAGGACAGGCATCGCGGCAATGGATTGCAAGCGTTTCGGATTGGGCTGGCAGACTATCAGCCAAGAAAGGACATGCATGGCAATGAAGTACGGCACGTTTTTTCCTGATGAGCACAAACTATCAGCCAACCTAGGACATGCACTGCAGTCCAGGACTAAGCGTTTCGTGGGGGACGAACCAAGCGAATATCTTGAGTCATAACCTCGTTGGTTCTACGCGATAAAGAAAGTCACAAAAGTGCCAGCAAAGCAAGGACATGCATTGCAATATAGTACGTCACGTTTTTTCCTGATGAGAACAAACTAAAACAGATAAAAACGACAGGCATTGCGTTGCAGGATTGCATGCACTAGTTCGGACGATATGGATCCTTACAACTTTATCCCGAGAGCGATCTATATTCATCGAGAACCACGACGAACTCTACGTGGCAAATGTTTTGAATCGCATAATGGCTTGCGACGATGCATCATGCTGCCAAAGTGCCGTTGTTGGATGACGTCCACTCGTTGGGTTTAGTCGGATCACGGTTGAACAGGACGCGTTGGTAAATACTCCATCCCGAAGTGTTTCAAGTATTCTCGGATGGGTGGAAGGCCAACGCTTTCCCTTCTTGCATCGACGTTTGCTTCGTCTTCGATAGGATACAAGAATAGCTTGCCATTCGACTGCCCGTTGGATTGCAGCTGTGTCCCATAGATTTGTTTCTTGCCCTGCCGCATTAAAACGCGATCCTCGAGCATGGCAGCATCCGCCATTCGAGCATCACCGGATTGTGCGGCTTTCTTAAACAATTGAAGGTACTTTTCTTGGGTCGCTTGCTCACTGTGTTGCAAAATCAGGAACGCTGCAACACTCCCCTTTTCACCTACGAGTTTTTTTCCTGGCCATCCGTGCTTTTGTATGATCTCCTCCAATCGGACTAAGTTTTTGCGATCAATTTCCGCTTGCTTGGTCATCAATTCATCCAGCCCTGCAGCAGGTTGGGCGTCTGGAGACGAAGAAGCTTTGAGCATGGCTTCGTGAAGGATTGCCCGAAACTTTTGGTCTTCCTGTCCCATTGCGATCAATTCCGCACTTAGGTCAGACAGTATTGGCGAAGGCTTTTCTTGTACCGGCGGGGCATCCTGAGCAATCAAATGAGAGCTCAGATTCACAAGAAGGCACAACACAAACAATGAAATCCGCATCGATAAGTCCTTGATTCGGCCCGATAAAACCATACGCAAACCGTTTATGATACTGCAAAGAACTATGTTAGGGAGCGATACTAGGACAGGCATTGCGGAAAGGGCCTGAAAACACTTTCTGGGTTTGCTAGCTAGTGATCTGGGTGCGATTGAGCACGTGTCGACTAGAAGGAACCTTGGATTAGCATGCCCTAGTCGAAAGCGTTAACAACGACAAACCTGGACGGTAAACTGATTTGTCAGCAATAGTAAGCCCCGAGCATTCCGGCTCCCAGAATCGGCCGAATGACGAATGTTGCATACGCGAAATTGTAACATGTTAATCAAGTGGGATTGCGGCTCTGCGAAGCGTGACGCTCATAGCGTCCTCCGGACCTTTACCGATAGGGACGATCTGCAACGTTACTTGCGAGCCTACTGAGCCGCGAATCAAATCAACCGCAGCGTCGACTGTCGAGTTGGTAAGATCCGTTTTCGGGTGATCGTCGTCTGC
>CAIXME010000852.1 GCA_903920425.1 uncultured Pirellula sp.
CGCTACGCGTTGGTCTCCCCAAGATGTAAACCTTCGCCTTGGGTAGCGGAAGATGTGAATCTTCCGGTGCGGAGCCTTGCACGCCGGGCGATTCCACGAGTTCTTGACGGGCGATGATGCCTGGCGATTCGCCGGAACTTTCACAAGTTCCGCTACGCGTTGGTCTCCCCAAGATGTAAACCTTCGCCTTGGGTAGCGGAAGATGTGAATCTTCCGGTGCGGAGCCTTGCACGCCGGGCGATTCCACGAGTTCATGACGGGCGACAAAGCCTGGCGATTCGCCGGAACTTTCACAAGTTCCGCTACGGTTTGTTGACCGGGACTTTCACAAGTTTCGCTACTTGGGAATGGACTCCATTTCCTTTTTGAATTCATCGATGCGATCAAGCGTCGCGTCGAATCGATTGCGTCGAAGCCAAGTTCCATAAGAAACAAGTTCCGGCGGAACGGGAATCGGCTTCTCCCAGAGTAAGCCATCGCCCGCGATCTGAACCATCGAGTGTTTGGTATCAACCAATCGAACACGAAGGTGAATTTCAGCTTTACCCTTTGTCAGTGAAACCAGGCAATAATCATCGCTCATGACTCCGGACTTCGATCGAGTCCAATCCCGATCCGTGAATTGCGCCATCAAGCTTTCCACGCATACCTTTGGAACCATGTCGTCCATCGCGAACTCGACCGTCTTTTGGTCTACGTCATATTTCGTGTTCTTTGCCTCCTTGGGCAAAGCGTAGTCTGCGACCTCGAGTCCATCCTTTGCAACAGCGGGGTCCGTTTTTGCGGGCGCTTTCAATTGCCACGATGTTTTCTCTGGCTCGCCAACCAAAACTCGCGTGCCGCCATTGGCGAGTGGAACCAAGCGGACGAGCAAGTCTTGTTGGCCGCGAACATACGGTAACCATGCTTTAGGTTTTTCTGTTTCAATTCTTCTGCCTGCCTCGCGTGCCATCCATCCCTCGGCTGATAACTGAGTATCGTAAAACTGGATCGCTTCATTCATTGTGAGTTTGGTATTGGCGACGAGATGCAGGTCGGTTGCTGAGTCGAACTCAACCCAACCTGAATCGGTTGGAATGGGAATCGTTTTTCGTGCCAAGCTAACATTGGATTGAATGATCCATTCATTGGGTGCGTCCGAGGGATGGCCTATCGAAACGATCAGCTCAAGGCCAGCTTGTAAAAAGGTCAGCGTCCTGCTGGTCGGCTCTTCGTTGGTTCCAGCGTTGAGACGGGTGTAAGCCGTCCAACCGGCGCGATGAAGTTCAACCAATAGGGACGTTTCAATCAGGGAGAGGTCGCCTTTGGTACGGTATGCGAGACTTGAAAATGATTCGTAGACGTTTTTCGCTTGACTATCATTCGCTTTGGGCAGCGTTCTGATGTCAAAATTGCCAACGTAATGAATGCTAACGTACAGCTCTTCTTTCCCTGTGGCCGGATTTGGGACCGGAGTAAAGGAAGCGTTTACAACGCAGCCGTTCTTCGAGAATGACAAGCCCATCTGAGCGCTTGCATCCGATTCTATTTCTTTCCAGCCTGCTTTTTCGAACTGGTACCGATAGAACATTTCTGCGTCGGCTTTTGTCGCTGAGGCGTTATAGGAGGCCATTCCTGTTTGGCTCCATTGTGGTTCCGCGCCTGGCAGTTGGGGGAAAGTCCTTACGTCCATAAGCTTTTGCAGAGCGATGGCACTTGCCGGTTTGCGTGAGCTTTCCATTGGGGGAGCGATATCAGCAATTTGCATCGGTTGTATATTCGCAGCTTTTGCACTCTCAGGAGTTCCCCAAATGCGAACACGTCCGTGCTCCGATGCGATCATCAGGAGCGAGCTTTGCGGTAACCATTGCATGGCGACCGTCCTGCCTCCATCCGCTTCGAGCACCTGCAGGAGACGATGTGTAGCCACATCCCAAATACTCACCACGGAATCCTGGGAGTACGTAGCGAATAGTTTCCCGTCGGCAGAGAATGCTGCGAACTGTCCGCCACCTCGGATTGCAAGCGTCGTATTGACTTGCCCGCTTTCCGTTTCCCAAAATTGGATCTTGTTCTCTGCGTCGGCAAATGCCAGTCGCGAGCCGTCGTTAGACAGTCCGAGAGCCGCCCCATGAACATAGCCTGTTGTCAAAACCTTTTCCTTGGTTCCAAGCTTTACGTTCCAGAGATTCACTTCGCCGCCGGCGGTGGCCAATACTTCATTCGAGATGAATCGCAATTGAGTGACTTCGTTGTCTGAAGCCTTAAAGCTTTTCTCCTTTTGCCCATCAGGGATGTTCCAAATTCTCACTTCGCCTGAATAGCTAGTTGTGGCCAGTTTGTCCGAATCCGGTGAGAACGCCATTACTGTCAAGCGTGAATCATGGGCGCGGATGGCGAGTATTTGCTTTTTGTCGGCCAAGCTCCAGACATAGAGCCGACCTTTGTGGTCGCCAGCGGCGAGGTATTTTCCATCTGCTGAAATCGCCACGGATCGGATGGGGCGTTCTACATTTTGTTCGGTCATTTCGGAAATGAGGTCCGCCACCGGTTCGGATTCGCCCGTATTCCATAACGTCAATCTCGCTCCGCCGAGAACAAATTGAGTCCCATCGGGACTGACGGCCATGCATTGCACTAACCCATCTCCGAAGCCATCGTAACACGATAGGAGTTGGAGCGATTGGGAATCCGAGTGTGCCCACTTTGCAATCTGTTCGGCCGATGGCTTGGGATGCTGTTTGGGACGCTCAGCTAGTCCGTTGGCTGCAATTGTTAGGTCTTTTGGCGTAGCAGGCTCTGCCGTTGGGGCAACGGGTGCCGCTGCACTCTCTTGAGGAGCCGCATTGGCTGGTGTTTGCGCATTCGCTGGCTGGCCTGCGGACGAGGCGGAAACGACTGCTGGTTGCGTGTCAGCAGCTTTTTCACCCGTGTCTGTCTTGGCCGCGTCGTTTGGTGCCGAATCGCTACAACCTACGAGTAAAACGCAACTTAAAAACACGCATGAAGGGAACGAGCGAAACATATCAAGATCCGGAAAGAGCAAACGACGCGAGGCAGCCTAGTCTGTCCATCGTATCGATCTGCATCGACAGGGTCTATAACCTTGATGGAATAGCGAATAGCAGCGGGTTCTATGCGTTTAGACGCAACGCGATTGAAAATCGTAACGGAACTTGTGAAAGTTCCGGTGAATCGCGAGGTGCAATAGCGTGTTATGCAGGATCTGGGTCGCTTGGCGTAAAGGATCCGCACCGGAAGATTCACATCTTCCGCTACCAGGGAGGAAGA
>CAIXME010000853.1 GCA_903920425.1 uncultured Pirellula sp.
GCACCTATTCCCATCGCCATTCCATACGTGAAGCGGCGACAGATGCGGAATGTCTATCGAGCCTTCGGCCCTAAAAACAACTACGACATTACTTCAAATAGAAGAGCCGAGACCATAAAACAGAATCTTGAAATCTCTGTGCCTCTGTGTCTCTGTGTGAAAACTCTTGGTCTTTGAAAGCAAGGTGGAATCCCAAACTCACGCTTCGGGTTGTGATTAACGCATCAATCCCTCACGCGTTGGGATTGGTTACGCCACCTGTGATTTCACTTCGCTCAACAACCGGCTGCTTATTGACTGAGCTCCATGAACTCTGGCTGTTGACGTAGAGAATCAAAATCGCGTTCTAACAGAAGCGTCGCCTTTGCGCTCGGGTTGGACTGAAACTCATTCATAGCCAAAAGGGGTTTGAGCTGACCGATCGCAGCTCGCGAACACTCCTCCATCGCCTTCTGAGCCTCATCTCGGCCCTCCGCCGCGAGTTCGATCAAGTGAGAGTAGGCAACAGCATATGCTCTGGCGACAGTAACGCGATTTGCAGATCCGATAATGGGATTCGCAGAGGAAAGCAGCTCGATCTGACGACCGATCGCAATCGCATCCATGGACTTACCAGCCCTGGCTACTTCATACAATTGGACCGATAGACCGATCAACCTTACGTCAGGCTCCAACTCCGAATCCCCGTCGACTTCATTGCCTGTGAGTCTCCTTTGAGCATACTCCATTCCCTGAATCGTGGTGGTGTAGATAGCGATCATTGGCGCAAACGTCTCTGGGGGAGACTCTGTCCCGTTTTGGCAACGCTTTAGACACTCGACAGACTGCCTCATAGACTCAATAGCGTCAGCGATTCTACCTTGACGCAATTGCAATCCAGCTTGAGCATAAGCCCAAAGGGAGGCAATCATGGAAAACTTGCTCGTTGTTGGGTTTGATTCGACAAGTCTGTTATTCTGTTCGAGAAAACGCGAGATAGCATGTTCCGCATCGGAAAGCTTACCACTCTTGAAATAGACGTCATGCAATGTTATCCAACTCATGGCCGCCTTTATTTTTGCGTCGGTATCTTGTGGATCCAACTCAGAAACGGACTCACACCGCTGCTTGGATTCATGGGCTTGCATGATCGCAGCTTCGTGATCGCCACGTTCGCTCGAAAGTTTCGACATCGTACCGAGCAAGTACCCAAGATCACCTAAATAGATCTTGTTGTCGGCATCGGTTTCCAATAGCTCACGGTTAAGCCGAATTGCATTTTGGAAATACTCCTCAACATTCGCAGAGCGACGCAACAGTCCGATCGTCCCCATGCGCTGATACGCAAGACTGAGATCCCGTTTGGCAAATGGACTCGTCGGCGAACCTTGTGCGTTCACCTTGGCAAGCTCGAGTGACCGTGAGAGGTATCTGGCTGACTCGTCCCATTTTGATTGATGAAAGAGTACATCTCCGAGTCTCTGGAGGACAATCACCACCGCTCTCCGAGCCTGAAAGGAGTTGTCCATGGTTTTATCGGCGGATGCCTCGGTGGACAATCTTTCGATCTCTTTCTCGCGAAGCGATAGTGCTTTAACATACAAAGGCATCGCTGCATCCAACGCACCTCTACGTGTGGCAACGTCCGCTTGAGCTACCAATACATTGCCGAGCTCACGTTGGGCTTCTACGTTATCCGGTTCTTGGTTTAGGAATTCCTCCGCGATTTGGCGAGCAGACGAAAATTCCCTTTCCGAGTCTACTCCTCGCCCGAGCGTATCGTAAATTTCCCCTTTACGGATGTATGCTTCGATTCGGATTGCATCAACATCTTTTGACGATGCATCGCGGGTGATTTTGTCTAGGCCATCCGCTGCAGCATCCAAAAGAGACTGACGCAACGTAAGCGTACCCGGTCGGCTGGCCAGCTCCATCTGCACTTTCGACACGAGCGTATTCAATGTATCGGCCGCGATCTTCCGTTGACTTTGCGATTGCGACACGGCTTTCTGCAATTGCTCACTTGATTTTTCCACAAGCTCCTTTTCTTTTTGTAAGTCCATTGCCGAAGAGCGTATGGTTATTGCAGAATAGGAAGATACAGCCGCCAAAGTGATCAACAGGCTGGCAATACCCACCACCAAGATGGCGACTTTGGTATTACGTCGATACCAATTCGTTAGTAGCTCGATTTTGGTCGCGGGCCTGGCATGAATGGGATCACCACAGAGCCAACGGTGGAGGTCATCAGCAAATTCCATCGCGGTTTGATATCGATGGCTTGGCTCTCGATGCATCGCTTTCGTGCATATCGTATCTAAATCGCGTGGAATTTCGGCATTGAGGGTTGCAGGTGCGGCAGGCTCCTCTCGGCAAATGCGCTGCAACACTGTGTGCACTGGCCCACGAAAGGGTACTTCACCGGTGAGCAACTCGTACAAGGTCACCCCCAAACTATAGATGTCGCTACGAGTATCGCACATCTCGGGTGCAGAAACATGTTCCGGACTCATATAAGCTGGCGTACCGACTAAGACGCCAGTTTGAGTGGCCTTGGTTTCGAGGACAGCAGCACGAGCAAGACCAAAATCGGCAATTTTGGCGGTAAGCTGGCCTCCTTGGCTTGCCAGAAGAATATTGCTTGGCTTGATATCGCGATGAACAAGGCCTGCGCGATGAACAGCCTCCAACCCCTTGGCCGCCTCCATTATCCACCGAGCAGCATGCTGCGTAGAAACACACTCTTGCTCTTTCAAGATGTCCTGAAGCGATCCCGAATCGACTAACTCCATTGCAATGATAGGAGGACGATGCAGGGACGGCAGGACACCATGGATAGCAATAACGTTGGGATGCTTTACTCCGGCAAGCGACTTAGCTTCGCGGATGAATCGTTCACGAGATGCCGAATCGGTATGTTTCGTCCTAAGCACCTTCAAGGCAACGGATCGATTCAGCTCTCCATCTGTCGCCTCGAACACCATGGCCATGCCACCATGGCCGAGAATCCGTTTAATTCGATACGTATCTAGAATACCCAGCTCCCCAGGCACTGGGCTAGGCTCAAAGGAATCGATAATGCGATGATCGATCCCATTTTCATCCGCCGAAGCGATGGCACTCGAGTCATCCGTATTGCTATCTCTCCATGCCAGTCTCTCTAGCAATTCGGCTATTGCTTCTGAATCCTCGTTGCCTTCATTCCCAGAACTCGATGTGCGTCGCCACTTTTTCAACTCCTGGTCGTCACTCAACCGGTCCAGAGTAGTCTGGCAATGATTGCAGGTCTCCAGGTGGTTCCATAGCTTTTGAGCGTCAACGAAGGTCGTGCTATCCACGATCAAAAGTGACAAGGTGCGAGGATCTGGGCATTCCATAATTGGTCAAACAACTTATTGAGCGAGTGGCCAATCTTCGCAGAGCATCAAAACTTCAGAACGCAGTCGTTTCAAAACTCTAGACTTGGCAACGTAAACGGTACCGATGTTCATGCCGAACGCTTTCGCGACCGAGTCGGCGGATTCCTCTTTTATCCAGATGCGTTCGAATATCTCCCAGGTTTCAGGTTCAAATTCGCCCTGAATTCGCGACATGGCGTTTTGCAACACCTCCGCTTGAAAATGCTCGTCCCAGCTCGCTTGATCCTCAACAAAATCGACTTCAGAAGTACCATGGCTGGATTCTCCTCGACGAGTTCGCTCACTCCTTTTCCAAAAGCGAATAAGCTCTCGGTGCGTGATCAGACCTAGCCAATCTCGGAATCGTCCCCGATCGGCGCTGTACTGGAACTTTGGAAGCGACTTGGACAAAACAGCAAAAACCTCCTGTGAAACATCCGATGCGTCTGAGGCCTGCAGATTTCGCCGCCGACAGTACGAAAAAATGAGTGGGCCATACACTTCGATGAACAACGCCCAAGCCTGCTGATCCTGCACATCACGTAAGCGGATCAAAAGACTGGGGTTCGTTATTTGTTCAGGTGAACGGAAACTCATTAGGGAATAGTCCTCGCGGGAGGGAACCTTACAGCTCACGAGCACTTTTTTTGCAAAGAATCAGGCAGCAAAAAGCCAAAGCACGACCGTGAAATGCGAGGTGGTTCTAAAACCGACACCAAACTAAATTTAGTCGATCGATCCGCTTTTGGATACGAATTGCGGAAAGCGACATCACTTGCTCGATTGCACCGATGCGTTCTTCCAAGAAAAATCGGATATTGCTGTAAGATTGCCTCATGGACGTGCAATTCCAATGTGAATTACCCTCACATTCGGAACCGTGAACATGACGATCTATGACCGCTTAACGCGTTTTCTTGTTCTACCACCCTCGAGAATCCGCGACAAAAGATTATCGCGAAGATCCAAAAAACGTCGGGCAACGATCGAAATTCTCGAAGCGAGACAATTGCTCGCAGCGGCGATTTGGCACAACATCCTGCAACCGCTCAATGTTTCGGGGGAAACGGGTGGATCGGTAGATCCTCTCGATGTTTTGACGATCGTCAACGAAATCAATAGCCCAAAATTTAGCGATCCCACAAACGGTACGTTACCATTCGAGTTGCCAGACGGAACCTCCAATCCATTCCTGGATATCGATTGCGACTCCCGCGTGACTCCCTTGGATGTACTCAGTGTTATCAATGCAATCAACACAGGATCCTACGCGCCTGACTGGGTATTCTCAGAAACCGGTTCCAACGATGCAGCCAACGGACGCGTAACCAATGCCGGTTGTTTTCCAAAACTAATCGAGGGAAACTCGCTCCATACTGCCCTGAGCCAAACGATCACCGTGCCCGACAGCACTTCGGCGGTACGAGTCTCTTTCGAAACCCCGGTTTTTGACACTTTCAGCAAAAACGCTTTCCGCGATTCCTTTGAAATTGTCGTGCTGGATCAAAACGGCCAGCCGATGGTTCTTCCGTATGCATGGAATCGAGACGCATCCTTTAACTGGAGCGAAGCAATCGGACCGATTGTGTCATCGGGATCGACGAGCACGACACAAGGTACAGGTTCTATCTCATCTGCAACGTTTCCGCTTGTCGGACTCCAAGCTGGTACTCGAATCGAAGTTCGCGCGCGACTCGTCAATAACGATAACGACTCCAACACAGGCGTAGTGATTCGCGGCGTGGAGGTTGTCGATTTCCAAGGTGCAGCCCCAACGGGAATGTCTGTTCCAACATCGCAGAGGATTCCTCAAAAGCCGTTTTCCCCAGAACAGTTCGTCGATGTGACCTCCAGTGTTCAACTGGATTTCGGCCGAACGACTCTCGTGGATAACATCTCTGTCGTCGTGGCGGATCTGCAGGTCAAAAACCTCAACGCCTCTGCCATTTCAAGCGATATGGTACTCGTTGTGGACGGACTTTCGAACGCGGAACTGAGTCTGTTACAGCCCGACGGGTATTATGGCGCGGGCGTCCCTTATCTCATGCTCCGGGGGAATGGCAACGATCAATGGCTGGCATCCGGCCAAAGCACGGAGTTTCGCGAACTGCGATTCAAGAACCCGAACAAAACGCAATTCCAAGCGTCCTTCCGCGTCCTTGCAAAGATCAATCTACCTCCCGCCGAATTTGACGCTTCGCCTCTGCTCGAAATTGAGGCAGGCCGAGCATATGAATCGTCCGTTCGCACATCGGATCCTGACC
>CAIXME010000854.1 GCA_903920425.1 uncultured Pirellula sp.
CTGAAGCCTGAAGCCTGAAGCCTGAAGCCTGAAGCCTGAAACCTGCCCCCTGCCCCCTCACCGAAAGTCTCTGGAACGCACATCGATCGGGCCGACGACGGATTGCAAGTCTTCGATTTCGCCCACCACAACGTGGATGACTCCTTCCCGATTTTCCAGTATCCCTCGAACAAGCCATGCATTCGATTGCTTGCAGAGCAGATAGAAATGCTTCCAAGTGCTTGGGCGTATTACGAGATTGATGGATCCCGTTTCGTCCTCCATGGTAACAAACGTGATCCCTTTGGCTGTACCCGGACGTTGGCGCAGCAGGATCAAGCCAGCAACACGAATGAATCTCCCATTCGCAATGTTCGGCAGTTCGCACGCCGGCGTGACTCGCAGCTTGGCCAGTCGCTCTCGACAAAAACGGATCGGGTGCCCTTTGAGCGAGATACCGGTCGTTTCATAATCGGTGTACACCTCTTCCAACGGAGTCATGCGTCGCAAACTCTCTGGTATAGCTTCGTCGTTATCGACACCACTCAAATCAAACAGCGGCATGGGCGTTTGAGTCTGCTCCTGGGCGAGCGATTGCCAGTATGCCGCGCGACGGTCACCTGACAACGATTCCAACGCACCCGCATCTGCCAAGATCGATAGGGTCGCTTGCGATAGAGATGCTCGCCGAACCAAATCGGACTGGTCGGCGAACGGTATTCCCGTCGAACGAGCGGCCACGACTCGCATTGCATCTTCCTCGCGCAGCCCCCGAATGACTCTCAAGCCTAACCGTATAGGCAACTGATTGTTGGCGATTGGCTTGTTCTGATCCGAAGGGACGCTGCCACCGAGCGTACAGTCCCATCGGCTGTGATTGACGTCCGCTTGCAGCACGTTCACGCCGTGCCGCACGGCATCTTGCACAAGCTGGGCAGGGGCATAGAACCCGAGTGGTTGGCTATTGATCATAGCGCAACAAAAGACCTCCGGGTAATGGTGCTTGATCCAACAGGATGCGTAAACGAGAAGCGCAAAGCTGGCTGCATGGGATTCAGGGAATCCGTACTCGCCAAAACCTCGCAGCTGATTAAAGACGCGTTCGGCGAACAGTTCATCCAGTCCGTTTTGACGCATCCCCTCGATCAGCTTTTTTCGGAATTGATCGATGAGACCAGGGCGACGCCATGCGGCCATCGCTCGTCGCAATTGATCTGCTTCGCCGGGGGTAAAGCCAGCCGCGACGACAGCTAACTTCATGGCTTGTTCCTGAAAAATCGGAACGCCCATGGTTTTGCGAAGAACGTTGGCGATCGCTTCAGTTGGATACTCTGGATGAACGCCGGTTTTGCGGGCAGTCAAATACGGATGCACCATTTGACCTTGAATAGGCCCCGGACGCACGATGGCGACTTCGATGACGAGATCGTAAAAACATCGTGGTCGCAATCGAGGCAGCATACTCATTTGCGCCCGACTTTCGATCTGGAAAACTCCCACCGTATCAGCAGCACAAATCATGTCATAGACAGCAGAGTCCTCGGGCGGGACAGTCGCAAGCGTGATGGGACGCTGGTAGTGTGCCTCAATCAAATCGAAACTGCGATGGATGGCGGAAAGCATCCCCAGAGCCAAGCAGTCCACTTTGAGGATACCCAGTTCATCCAAATCGTTTTTGTCCCATTGTATGATCGTTCTGCCGGTCATGGCAGCATTTTCAATGGGACACAGTTCATGCAGCGCACCCTGCGTCATCACCATCCCACCGGTATGCTGGGAAAGATGACGAGGAAACCCGATCAACGACTGGACTAAATACAGATAGCGTGCTCCGATGTCGGACTTGGGATCAATACCGGCAGCGGCGCATCGCGTTTCCAGCGTTTCGTCGCCACCTCGCCCTTCGACGATTTTGGAAAGAGCGTCGATGCGATCTTGAGATAAACCGATAGCCTTACCGCACTCGCGAACCGCAGAACGTGTGCGGTACGTCGTCACGGCAGCAGTCATGCCTGCTCGCTCTCGTCCATATTTTTCATAGACGTATTGGATGACTTCTTCGCGCCGCTGATGCTCGAAATCGACGTCGATGTCCGGTGCTTCGTTTCGCTCTCGGCTGATGAATCGTTCAAAAAGCAAATCGTATTTGCTGGGATCAACACTGGTTACTCCCAAACAATAGCACACCGCGCTGTTTGCCGCGGAGCCTCGCCCCTGGCACAAGATATTGCGAGAGCGCGCGAATCGAACAAGATCCCAAACAGTCAGAAAATAAGGCTCATAGTGGAGATCTTGTATGATCGACACTTCGTGCTTGAGCATTGCAACGATCTTGTTGGGCACACCGCGTGGATACCGCTTCTTTGCCCCTTCCCATGCCAAATGCTTGAGATAATCGATCGCCGAGACTCCTTCGGGAGAAGCCTCCGTAGGATATTCGTAGCGGAGTGAATCGAGTGAAAAATCAATTCGCGACGCGACTTCTTCGGTCCTAACGATAGCGTCAGGGCATGATCGGTACGCTCGCTCTATGGTTTGCAAAGACTGCATCGCATAGCAAGCGTTCATCGGACGATTGGCTGCTACCGCATCGATCGTCGTGCCGGTCGCTATGGCAGACAAGCAATCCTGCAATAGCATGCGCTCGGGTATATGGTAAAGGCAGTCGCCGGTCGCCAAAAGCGGTACACGGGTGCGATGACTCCATTGCATCCATTGCTCCAGAGTCGACCTATCATCTGTTCCTCGATGCAAACTCGCTAACAAGTAGCCTCGATCGTGGAAAAGGTCTCGAAACTGATCCAACCAACCAATCCATCTGGAAGAATCGCGCCCATCAAACGCGATGCCTGCATCGCACCAAGGTTGGGCGGGAATCGGCTCGACAACCAAAGGAATCGCAGCCTGATTTTCGGTGACATCGTTGGCCGGCTCTACAGACCGTTCATCCAACGTGGTCGCATCTGGCAAACGCGGCACAAAGCCAGCGAGCATGTTTTCTGACAAGGATGCGATGTCGTGCCACGAGAGCAAACATGCTCCTTTGCTTGCTCGTAGGCGACCTATCGAAAGCAGTTTGCATAGGTTCGCGTATCCTGTCCGGTTGCTCGGCCACAGTACTACAGGTGGGCCATCGATCGGATGGATCTCTGCCCCGACAACAAACGGCAACTTCAAATCGCGCGCGGCAGTATGGGCACGCACAATCCCTGCCAAAGTGTTCCGGTCTGTAATTGCAAAGCCGCTATACCCCAATTCACACGCTTGCTCGGCCAGTTCATGCGCATGCGAAGCCCCCTCTAAAAACGAGAAATTGCTTTTGCATTGGAGTTCAACATACTTCATGCCCCGAATTGTAGCCGAGTTGCGGGCAAGCCAAAATCGATCGCGGTGCGGAATAGCAAGGACGCGATTGCCGCCCCATGCAATTCCAAGGATGTTCCTGAAAATGACGTTGAAAGCACCCGACCGCAGACTCGTTGAAGGTGGAAAGCCAACTGGGACGACTTGTCGACGAGAGGCTTTACCGTTATTTTCGCCGCATGCTGCGTTGGTCACCCGGGATTCGCAAGTTCGGTTTACGCGCCCTGATCAGGGATGTCCAAGGGAAATCGTAGATACGCGAGATTGAGCACACCATTTTCGATTGCAAACGACATGAACACTCCTGATAGACCATATAAAATCGTGATTGGACTCGAAGTCCACGTTCAATTGAAAACGGAAACCAAGCTATTCTGTCGCTGCAGCACACGTTTCGGAGCCGATCCCAACACACAAGTGTGCCCGGTCTGCTTGGGCCTGCCCGGCGCTTTGCCAGTTCTCAACGCCAAGGCGATCGAGCTGGCCGTTCGAGCTGGAATTGGACTCAATAGCCAAATCGCTCCGTTTACCAAATGGGATCGAAAGAACTATTTTTATCCTGATTTGCCCAAAGGATACCAAACCAGCCAATTCGATCTGCCGATCTGCGGCGGAGGATATTTGGAAATCGACAGTGTCGATGAAAATGGAGCTCCATGCCGAAAGAGGATCCGCTTGGTGCGTGCACACCTCGAGGAGGATGCTGGCAAAAGTATGCACGACGAAGTCGCGGGCAAAGCCGATACTCGAATCGATCTCAACCGAGCCGGTACACCTCTTTTAGAGATCGTCTCCGAACCAGAGCTATCCAGCGCCGAAGAAGCGAAAAACTATTTGACCGAAATGCGATTGCTGATGATGTTCCTCGACATCACCGACGGCAACATGCAGGAAGGTTCACTGCGGGCAGATGCCAACGTGAATCTGCACATCGAACGAGATGGAAAAACGATTCCAACGCCAATCGTTGAAATCAAGAACCTGAATAGCTTTCGCGCAGTAGAACGCGCAATTCAATACGAAGTCAAACGCCAGTACCGCGAATTCCAAGAGACGGGCAAGGCATTAGGGCAATCTCCCAAGACCACTCGAGGCTGGAACGATGCTGCCGGCGAAACGGAACTTCAACGCGAGAAAGAAGATTCGGCCGATTACCGCTATTTCCCTTGCCCCGATTTGGTGCCGGTCGTTTTGAGCGAATCGGACATCGAAACAGCTCGCCAACACGCGTCCCAAACTCCCAATTCCGCGAGAAACCTGCTGACAGCCACGCATGGACTGAAAGCGAGCGAAGCCGAGGTGCTGGTGCAACAAGGACGCGGGGTAACAGAATACTTCTTTGCACTGATCGAGCACGGCGCTGCGTCGAAACGAGCCGCTTCATGGATGCTGCAAGATGTCTTGCGCTATCTGAACGAACAAAGTGTTGCCATGGAAGCGTATCCGATACCAGCCAGCGCGCTCGCATCGCTGCTAGTCGCAATCGAATCAGGAAAGATTGATACGTCACGAGCAAAAGAAGCGTTAGCCAAAATGATCGCTTCGCCGACCCTCACAGCAGCTCAAGCTATCGAATCACTAGGAATAGCCGAGGTTGATCAAGGAGAGTTTGTATCGCTCTGCAAACAACTCCTTGCCGCCAATCCCGATGTCATAGAAAAGGTCAAGGCCGGCAATCAAAAGGCACTTGCAGCTTTGGTCGGTCCGGCCAAAAAGATCAACAAGAACATCGATCCTCGCCAATTGCAGGAGACCTGTTTGAAGATGATCGAATCTGGCGAAGCCCTCTAACCGCCGATTTTTTGGCAAGTCAAATCCGCCCTGGTCTATCTCGGCCCCGGTCTATCTCGGCCCCGGTCTATCTCGGCCCCGGTCTATCTCGGCCCCGGTCTATCTCGCGCTGGCTATTTCTCGCGC
>CAIXME010000855.1 GCA_903920425.1 uncultured Pirellula sp.
GGCAATGGAAACCGCTGCGATCATTCCGATTGGATCGCGCCCACGCTTGTCGGCAGCAGTGGGGAGCTGAAACTGACGGAGCTAAAGTGGAAGACGCTGGACGGATTCGGCGGAGGAAGGATCAACCGTAACTTTGAAGACGAGCCATTAACCGTGGATGGCAAGGAATATGAGAATGGCATTGGTGTTCATGCCCCTTGTGTTATTGCTTATGACCTGCCCGAAGGCTATGAGCGGTTCAAGGCGATTGGCGGCCTAGATAATAGCGGCTCAGATCAGGAAGGTTGTGGTGAAGATGCTGCGGTGCAATTTTGCGTATACACGGAGCAACCAGCAGAAGGACCCATTGGTCCGGGCAAGGACGTGCTGTCGATCGTGCTCGGAAAAGACGGTCCGTTTTCGGTTAGCGACGATGAACTAGAACGTTCCTTGGATGGTCAAAAGCGTGATGAACTCCTCCTGTTGAAAGCCAACATCGAAAAGGCCAAGAAATCGGCTCCTTCGATGTACGCGATTGCTCACAGCTACACCGAGGCGAAAGCGGAGGATATGCGAGTCTTTGTGCGAGGCAATCCCGCTCAGCAACGCGAGGTCGCACCGCGACGTTTTCTGCGCGTTCTCGAGGGTGACGATCGTCAACAGTACACGCAAGGGAGCGGGCGTCGCGAGCTGGCGGAAGCGATTACGGGTCGCGATAACCCACTAACCTCGCGCGTAATGGTGAATCGCATTTGGCAGCATCATTTTGGACGAGGTATCGTCGGAACACCGAGCAATTTTGGCAAACAAGGAGAACCGCCGACGCATCCCGAACTGCTGGATTACCTCGCATCGACCTTTGTGCAATCAGGCTGGTCCGTCAAATCGATGCACCGGAAAATCATGCGGTCGTCGACCTATCAGCTTGGGTCTTTCGATCACAAAGCCAACGCACAGATCGATGCCGACAATCGTTTTCTTTGGAGAATGAACCGACAACGACTCGACGTAGAAGCATGGCGAGACTCGCTGTTGTTTGTTTCCGGAAGACTTGATAAAGCCCTAGGTGGTCCATCGACGAATCTCGTCGATGCCAACAACGTTCGTCGTACGGTCTATGCGATGATCAGTCGCCATGAGCTGGATAACTTGCTGCGCATGTTCGATTTCCCTGATGCGAACATTACGAGCGCCAAGCGTAGCGAGACCACCGTCCCTCAGCAGCAACTCTTTGTACTAAACAGTCCATTCATGGTGGAGCAGGCGAAAGCATTTGTAGCTCGACTCCAAAAGGAATACCCCAATAGCGATGCCGATCGGATTAAGTTGGCTTTTTTGCTTGCGTATGGCCGTGCTCCGGTGGAACGTGAAGTCTCCATCGGATTAGCATACTTGAGCGGAGAAAAAGATCCTGACAGCACGCTCACGTTATGGGAAAGCTATGCGCAAGCATTGCTCGGTAGCAATGAGTTTATGTACCTCGATTAAAACAGATTACAGACCAGTTGTATATTTTGAGTGCGAGTTGTTTAGGCAAAAGCCTCGAAGCTTGCGGCTCGCCATGTTGACAAGAATACCTTCGTGATACGAGAAGATAGGTTGACGATGCATTTGCAACAAACACAGATCGGCATGACTCGGCGCGAATCACTTCATCGCATGGGAACCGGGTTGGGTGTTCTTGGGTTGGCCGGGATTCTCGCACAGGACGGAACGCTTGCAACGGCAGCCGACGCAACCTCGTCCAGTCCACTTGCATCCAAGGCGACTCACTTCGCGCCGCGAGCAAAGCACATCATCCACTTGTTCATGAACGGAGGCCCATCTCAGGTCGATACGTTTGATCCCAAGCCTGCGCTGGCAAAATACCATGGTCAGCGTCCACCTACGGCGGAGTTGAAGACCGAACGCAAGACGGGAGGTTTGATGATGTCCCCGTTCCAGTTCAAGAAATATGGCGAGTCGGGGATCGAAGTCAGCGATCTCTTTCCTCATATTGGCGGATGCATTGATGATATCTGTGTCATCCGATCGATGCACACTAATATTCCCAATCACGAACCTTCACTGCTGATGATGAACAGCGGTGAGACTCAACCCACCAGACCTTCAATGGGGTCATGGATGCTTTATGGGCTTGGGACGGAAAATCAAAACTTGCCCGGGTTTGTGGTGCTATGCCCCGGTAAGCCCGTTGTGGGACCTCAGTTGTGGAGCAACAGTTTCCTGCCAGGCATTTTTCAAGGAACACATATCAATCACGCGAGCAGCGTTGACCCAAAGAAGGTGATCCAGCATATCAACAACACGTATTTGACGAGTCAGGAACAGCGGCGGCAGCTGGATCTTTTGAAGCAAATGAACGAATTGCATTTGGAACAACGCGGGGGACAAGATAATCGCTTGGAAGCTCGTATCGAATCGCTTGAAATGGCGTTTCGCATGCAGACAGAGGCTCAGACCGTGTTCGATCTATCGAGGGAAACCCAAGCAACCCGCGATGCTTACGGATCGGGACAATTTGCAAACGGTTGTCTCGCTGCGCGACGGCTCGTGGAAAGCGGTGTCAGGATGGTTCAAGTTTACTATGGCAACGGACAGCCTTGGGACGATCACGAGAATATTAAAGATCACGCCGATAAAGCGAGAGAGGTGGATCAGCCGATTGCGGCTCTCATCAAGGACCTCAAGCAGCGAGACTTGCTAAAGGATACGCTGATCATATGGGGTGGGGAATTCGGCAGGACGCCTGTTGCAGAAAATGGTAACGGACGAGACCACAACCATCACGGCTTTTCGATGTGGTTAGCAGGAGGTGGCATCAAGGGAGGGATGACCTACGGATCGACCGACGAATTCGGATTTGCGGCAGTCGAAAACAAAGTCCACGTGCATGACTTGCACGCTACCGTTTTGCATCTGATGGGGCTCGACCACGAAAAGCTAACGTTCCGTCACAGCGGACGGGACTTTCGTTTAACAGACGTGCATGGTCGAGTGATTCATGAGTTGTTTGCGTAGGCAACGAAAAGCGAGGATCAGGTCCTTGCTCTCTCTCCTTGCGATGGAATTGAGCGTTGAGAATGGATTGGGGCGAAGAATCGTTTTCCAGATCTGTCTACGCCTGGCAAGCTTTGGGTTATGATTGTGCAACGCGTCGGTGACACTGTACATCCAGCCCCCAGTTCGATTCCTATTGTTTGGAATAAACAGCCGAGAGATCTTTGATGAGTGCATATTGCAAGCTTGTCCTGTTCGTTGTGAGTTGCTGCGGGCTGAGTGTGGCTCAAGGTCAGGACGTCAATTGGGCGAACTATCTCGGAAGCAAAGAACGAAATCTGTATTCGTCGCTCGATCAGATCGATAGTAAGAACGTTGCAAAGCTGGAAGTTGCATGGACATACGATACGGGGAACGAAGCAGAGTATCAGGCAAACAACTTGATCGTTGACGGGGTTCTCTATACTCCCACTGCGACGCGGAAAGTGATTGCACTCGACGCGGCCGCGGGCAAGTAGTTGTGGCAGTGGGATCCCGCCAAGGAACATACTGGTCCTGGCAGCCCGCGTCAGCGAGGTCTGGTTTATTGGACCAACGAAAAGGGCGACGAGCAGCGACTGTTTACTGCCGTGAATGGATTTTTGTTCGCCATCGATCCCAAAACGGGCGAAACGATTCGAGCGTTTGGAGAGAACGGTTCGATCAATCTTGGATCGGGATTGAATACACCTGGTGTAACGTACCAAGATATGTTGATCCTGGGCGGACTGGGTGGCAAAGGAGCGCTACGGGCGTTTGATGTCAGAACGGGCAAACACAAATGGGTCTTTCATTTGATTCCTCGTCCTGGCGAAGTTGGTTACGACACGTGGCCTGAGGATGCTTATAAAACAGCGACGGGGCTGATGCCCTGGTGCGGACAGGCGCTCGATGAGAAACGAGGTATTGTCTATGCCGCTACCAAAACTGCAGAGCCAGATTTCTACGGAGGCGAACGTCATGGTAGCAATCTGTTTGCAAACTCGATTGTTGCATTGAACGCTGCGACGGGAGAGCGGATTTGGCACTTTCAAATTGTGCACCATGACTTGCTGGACAAGGATCTGCCCTGCGCACCGGTACTGCTCACGGTGAACCACGAGGGACAGAAGATCGATGCGGTCGCACAAGGAACTAAGCATGGATTGCTCTTCGTTTTCGACCGCGTCACCGGCAAGCCGCTGTGGCCGATTGAGGAGCGACCGGTTCCACAATCCGATTTGATTGGCGAACAAGCTTGGCCAACTCAGCCATTTCCAACCAAGCCGCCGCCCTTGATGCGACAATCATATACGGAGGAGGATGCCTCCAACATTTCACAGCAATCGCACGAGATGACGCTCGATCGAATTCGAGCCGCGCCCAACTTTGGGCCGTTCCCTGCACCGAGTTTGAAAGAGAGCATTATGTTCCCTGGATTCGATGGTGGGATGGAGTGGGGCGGTGGCGCTGCGGATCCGGACGGGATCTACTACGTGAATGTGAATGAGATGCCTTGGCTATTGCAGATGATCGAGACCCGTCATGCGGACGGTTCAGAACTTGGCGATGGCGAGCGGGACTATGTACTGTACTGTGGTGTTTGCCATGGCATTGAGCTGAAAGGGAATGCAGAGTTAAAGTTTCCATCACTTCTGGATGTAGATAAACGCAGGACGCGCGCCGAGATCGAACAGATGACACGGCAGGGACGAGGACGCATGCCTTCCTATGACACCATGCCCGAAGAAAAACGCAACGCAATACTCGATTACGTCCTCAGTAAGAGCGTACCTCCAAAGGCATCGGGTGAGGCTCCTACGGCTCCAAAGTCCGTTGCAGAAGCGAAAAGCAATAAACCCGCCTATGCCTTCGGTGGTTTTCGTCGATGGCTGGATGCTCAAGGTTACCCTGCCATCAAGCCACCCTGGGGCACGTTGAACGCAGTGGATCTCAACACGGGCGAAATCAAATGGAAGGTACCATTGGGCGAGTATCCTGACCTGACCGAGAAAGGTATCCCGCCTACGGGCACAGAGAACTATGGCGGACCACTTGCTACTGCTGGAGGTTTGATCTTTATCGGTGCGACGGCTGACGAAACGTTCCGTGCGTTCGATAAGCAAACAGGCAAGGTGCTTTGGCAAGCCGAATTACCCTTTGGAGGCAATGCCAGTCCCAGCACGTACATGGTTGGTGGCCGGCAGTACGTGGTCATTTCAGCTGGAGGTGGCAAGAGTGGACGGCGACGAGGTGGAATGCTCGTAGCGTTTGCATTGCCTGACTAACAAAACATCCAAGTTACGTAGCGATCCATTTGGAGCAAGCGATCAGGAGCGAGTGTTTATCTACGGGTTTGCTCAAGTAGTCATCGCAACCCGCATCCAAGCATTTTTGACGGTCCTCAGCGAGCGCATGGGCTGTTAAAGCGACGATCGGGATTTTGCTGCCTTGGCTACGTAGCGTTTTCGCAAGCATGTATCCATCCATAACCGGCATTTGCATATCTGTGAGCAGCAGATCATATGGCGTATTCGAAGCATTTGCTGATTCCATCATTTGTAGGGCGATTTGACCATCGTCTGCGACATCGACAACGGCCCCGGCCTTTTTGAGCAAAAATGCAATCAGTCGTTGATTGTCCAGTCCGTCTTCGGCCAGCAAGATCCGTCCGCGTATCGACACTTTCTCCGGGGTGACGCCTGCGTCGGAAACAGTCGTTGCTTGAATGGAATTGACGAGGACCGCCCCGGCGACAGGGATCATGGGCAATGTTAGTCGAAAACAAGATCCCCTACCAAGTTCCGTCCACACGAGCGTAACGTCGCCACCCATGAGAACCGCTAATCTGCGACTGATGGTCAGACCAAGTCCTGTCCCTCCATGCTTTCTCGATACCGTATTGTCTGCTTGCTCGAAGGCTTGAAAGAGCGATTGAGATTGCTCCATATCGATACCTCGACCTGTATCCTCAATGTCGATGATCAGCGAGTTATTGCCCATCGGAGACGCGACGCTGGCGTGGATGACGATGGTTCCTGCTTCGGTGAACTTAACTGCGTTGCCTACGAGGTTCATAAGAATCTGACGCAAACGAGTCGGGTCGCACAGAAATCGATCGGGTATCGGAGAAGATAGTTTTGTGCTGAGTATCACACCTTTGCCCGATGCGGTGGATCGAAGAAGGCGTTCGACTTCGGATAGTACTTCGATCAGCGGCGTTTCGATAAGTTCTAAAGTGGACTTGTCGGCTTCAATCTTGGACAAATCCAAAATGTCGTTGATGATGGACAATAAGTGTTTGCCAGCGCTCGCGATGGTATCGAGGTCATGAATCCAGTGCTGTGGTGCAGCAAAATGAATATCGTCGCGTAAAACCTCGGCAAATCCGAGAATAGCCGTGAGCGGTGTCCGAATTTCGTGGCTCATGTTCGCTAGAAACTCGCTTTTGGCGCGATTGGCTGCATCGGCCTGCACGCGAGCGTCTTTCAATGCCTGTTCGCGTTCAACTTCGGCAGTGACGTCCGCCGATGTTCCGTAGAGTCCAACAATTTTGCCTGTCGCATCTCGGCGCGACCTACCTTCGCATCGCACAAATCTCACATCGGATTGAGGTTGTTGGATGCGAACGTCGAGAGAGTATGGTGTTCCTTCGGAAATTGCAATTTTTACGAAGGCGTCGAGCTTCACCGCATCTTCTGGATAAAACGACGCGAGCATTTTTTGGTAGTCAGGTTGGGCATTCGAAAATTCCAATCCGAATATCTTGTACATCTGCTTTGACCACTGGTGCGTATCTGTTACCACGTCATACGACCAACTGCCAACGCGAGCGAGAGCCTGCGCTTCTTCCAATCGAGTTTTGGCTTCTTGTAACGCGATTGCTGCTTCGTGTGTTTCGGTCACCTCTTTCATGTATCCGTGCCAAAGCGTTGAGCCGTTGGGTTCGCGTTCTGGAACGGCATCGCATGAGATCCATCGCCATGTTCCGTCGGCATTCACAACTCGGAATTCTTTGCTCAATGGTGTTAGGCTCGTAGCGGAATTGCGAATCGATTTTAAAAGATCATCGCGGTCCTCAAAATACACATTAGCCCAGGTGTCGTTTTCGTCGATGTTCAAAAGATCATGTCGTGTTCCGAGAATGGTTTCAATCTTTTCGCTTGCGTAGGGTATTGTGGATTTATCATCGGCACCCAATCGGTACAAGAAGATAGCCCCCGGCAATTGACTCGCGAATTTCGAAAGGCGTTGAGTTGCCACTTCGCGTGCGCTCTCGGCTCGTTTGCGGTCGGTGATGTCTAGAGCGAGAACCAAACGCGAGTGACCTTGCTCTTCGGGCAAGTCATGACTTGAAATCTCCACGTCGAAAATGGTACCGTCCTTGCGCCGGTGCTTCCACTGAGTCGAACGACTCAGGCCTCGCATCGTACGAGAGATATTCTGTTCTAACTTTGTGACTTCATCCGCGGGGCGAATGTCGCGAATCGTCATAGCGAGAAATTCTTGGCGGCTATAGCCGTAAGCTTGAACCGCTGCATCGTTGACTGCCAAGAACTTGAGAGTATCGACGTCGTATACCCACATAGGATGCGGGTTTGATTCGAATAATAGGCGATAACGCTCCTCGCTAGCCCTCAGTTCGGATTCTGCTCGTTTGCGGTCGGTGATGTCTTGGAGAGAGCCGCGGACTCGTACGACTCGACCATTCTCGATGATAGGACGACAAATTGTCCTAACCCATTTTTGCTCTCCATTGGTCGCAGTGAGTTGTAACTCCATGTCATGCGGCACACCGTCTTTCATTGCGGCGTCCAATGCCTTGATTAACGCTGGACGTTGCTCTGGGCTGAAGTAATCGAGCGCAATTTCCATTGGTGGTGGTGAGTCGTGCGGGACTCCATACATTTCAGAGACTGTCGGAGTCCAATCTGATTCCAGCGTAACGGGATCAAAGCCCCATCCACCGACCTTTGCAAGTTCCGCAGCCTCTCGAACTAGCATTTCTTGTTCTCGCAAACGCGACTGAGCCTCACGTTGTTCTGTAACGTCTGCAGTGACTACGATTGCTCGCTTGGGATGCGTGTCATCGAACAACACTTGCTTTCGCACATTCAACCAACGCGTCGTGCCATCGGGACGGACTACGCGGTGCTCCAACGCAAACCAGCCGGAGCCGCCAGGAGCGACAGCTTCCTGTATTACCTTTGCAATTTCGGCTTTGTCGTCTGGATGGAAACGTGAATGCAGATCACTTCTGGATATCGTCGTGTGCGGGGAGAACCCAAATTGCTCGGCGGCTCTCGTTGAAAGCTCAACACTTTGTCGAACATAATCTACGTCAATTACCCCGAGTCCAGCAACCTCGACAGCGGCTTGCAATCTTCGCTGGCTCTCGTAAACAGACTCCCTGGCTAGTCGCTGTGCGGTGATATCTTGATCCGTCCCTTCGACTCGGATCAGCTTCCCGGATGGATCGCGGGTAGCACGAGCTTGACTACTGATCCACGTGCAAGTGCCGTCTGTGTGGATGACTCGCAAGTCGTTGGAGAACTCATCGGCGCCATCCAGCATCGACTGGACGCGGGCGATGGCGATTTCGCGATCGTCCGGATGAAGTAGATCAAGGAATGCATTGAAACTTGGGCGGACCTCGCTAGGTGTGACACCAAACAGTTCGAACTCGGCGTCTGACCACCAGACTAGATCCGTATATGGAATCCAACTCCAACTCCCCAGCTTGGCGATCCTCTGGGCTTCTCTCAGTCGAGCGTCCGTCTCTCGCAACGCAGACTCGACCAGTGCGCGGTCGGTAATGTTTCGGCTGATGCCGATCAATCCAATTACTTTCCCCGTCGCATCAAAATACGGAGCCTTGGTTGCCAAGTAGGTACGTGTTACGCCACTGGACGTGAGTGTCTCATCTTGTGTGAGGGCCGTATTGCTCGCCATGATGGTGCGATCGTTGGCGATCAGTTTCTCCGCCTCGTTCGCATCGAATAGCTCGCGGTCGTCACGGCCGAGAATTTCACCGACAGGCCGGCCAATAAATTGAGCTGCCGCCGCGTTTACGAGTTGGTAGCGGCCATTTAGATCCTTAACGAAAACGGCATCCGTCGTTCCCTCGACAACGGCGCGCAGCAAACCCATCGTACGCTCGGAATTGCGATACTCTCGCCTGCACAGTGCATACACCAGCCCAGTCGAAAAAATCACAAACAGTAGCCCCTTGCCAACGGCGACCAAAAGTCCCATCGCAGTGAGGCCTCCAGACCAGGCCAACGACGTGTCGGACAGGCAAATCCATAGGAACCCCGCGATCAGATAGGAGACAGCCACGCGAGCGGCCGAATACCGATGTGGATCGCGGTCCCTCTGGTACGGGCCAATATCTTTGTGAGAAATGGAGGACCGATCAACTTGAGCCATGGGATAGTACGGAGCAGAACGAGTACGTAAAAGTACTGCCCACAATACGAGCACCGCGCCGTGTGATTCCATCGATCGGAACAGCTAGAAATTCGCCTGGTGGTTGGCCCTTCTGAGCCGAACGACTTTTCTCTATAGGGCATGTCGACTAATAATCTATCGCGAACTCTGCCGCTTTCGGAGATCGTCTCAACCGGGTGTGGGGTGCGCACCGCAAGCAACTACTCGAAGCCTAACGGATGCCAACATCTGTGTCCAGTCTACGAAATGTCTCAGCACCATCGTCAACACGAATGCCTTTAGGCTGCGCAAGTTGCGAATTGGCCTATGTACTAGAAAATTCGATAGTGTGTCAAAACGGATCATCGCAATGATTTCCGTGATATTTGAGAGCATGACTGACAGTGTTGAAGATGCAATCTTACGTTCGATAGTGAAACGAATAGACACTACATGTAACCCATTGGACAAACGTGTGACCTTGATTTGGCCCGTCACGCCTAAGGAGTTGGGAGAAGTATGCGAGCTACGACTGCATTACCGACTTGGGATCCAATGTTTCGCCCCGCGGTATCGTCGAAACGATAGTGGATACCACCGTAGATGCGACTTTGGCCAGCTTCCTCTGCCGCTTGATCGAAACTGCTGAAATGTCGCGTTACGATTTGGCTGGCGTCGAGTGGGCGTTGCTCCGCTGCTAAATGGCCATCGCTTTGGCTTTCGAATGGCATGTTATCTCCAAAGAGGCTCGTCAAAACCGCGGCTGCTGCTCCACTGAATGTGCTATGCCCAGAGGTATATGCTGGAAAAGGTGGTGTCTTCAGCAATGGGATCCAGGATGGATCAGCGACTGTCACTGCGTTGCCGTCTTGATCTGCCAGACGTATCGCGTCGATCGGTCGCCATACATCATAATGGTACTTGGCATCCCAGGATGCAATACCTGCATCCGCCATCGCGATGTTGAGCAACGCGAAAGTGCGAGCGGTCTCAAGCAAACTTGTCCCTTGGCTGAGTGTCACGTCGGTCGCAATGCTATTCCAATGGCCTGGTGGTGTTGCGGTTCCACCTCCATCCGCCCAAAACAGAGCGATCTCCGTCTGCTCAGCAGTTCGCTCGCTGCTTTGAAAGCTACCCATTCGCATCGTTTCATCCACGGCGGCGGCGTACTCAGCGCTGCCAATGGCGGGGGGCGGTGCCGGTCGATACTCATCACCGCTGGCTAATGCAAACGGTTTGACGTTTGGCCATTGGGACAAGAGTGGCGGCAAGAAGTCGGGGAACGTACGTCGCCATTTGCCTACCTCAGTTGTTGGAACATAAGTTGAATTAGCCTTGGAACCATCGTTGACACGGTCAGCGAGAATGGCCCTTCCAACACTCTGTCCCAGTTCGATGCCAAGTGTCTTTGCAGTCCCATCGGGAACTTGTGCCAATGTCTCATTGAGCGAAGATTGCCAAACTGCGATCTCATCCACGGCGGAGTATAACGACTTGGCTACCTCGAAGGCTGCTGCGGCTGCTGCCGCGCTTTCGGAGGCACCGACTTGGGGCGGCAGGTCGTTGCGATATCCATCGTACTTTCCACTAACCGCGTTGGCGGCATCGAACATGGCTGCATGGATCATGGCAAGATTGCGAGCGACTAAGGGTGGTTGTGCCGTAACGATACGACCTTGATAAGGATCGTTTGAGGTGGTGGTCCATTGCCGAACGATGTTA
>CAIXME010000856.1 GCA_903920425.1 uncultured Pirellula sp.
GGCAAGTCGTTCGATCAATTCACGCTTGAGCAATTGGCGGGAGACCTACTTCCTAACGCCAGCGATGAGCAACGCCTAGCGACTGCATTCCATCGAAACACGTTGACCAACAATGAGGGAGGAACCAACGATGAGGAGTTCCGCAATGTGGCGATCGTAGATCGCGTCAACACAACCATGGCAGTCTGGATGGGGCTGACTATGGGTTGCGCGCAATGCCACAGTCACAAGTTCGACCCTATCTCGCAGAAGGAGTACTTTCAGGTTTTTGCCATCCTCAATCAAACCGAAGATGCCGACAGAACAGATGAGAGTCCCACGTTAGGATGGTACACCGAGGAACAACGCCGCAACCGTGAGCAATGGACCCAAGAATTGGCCAATGCGAGATCCGCTCTGATCGCACCGGACGCAGCGCTATTGCCGGAACAAACCGAATGGGCAAACAAGTTTGCAACTTCCATTTCCTATGAATCCATAACCCCCACGTCGGCGAAGTCCCTTTCGAACGCAACAATCACCGTTGGGGACTCCGGAGTCATTGCGGTAACATCCAGCGCAGAGAAAGACACCTACACTCTCGAGTTCCCTATCCCAGCGGGAATGCCTCTCGACAAATGGACCGGGTTGCAACTTCACAGCCGGCCCCAATCCGATCTTCCTGGAGGCGGTGCAGGAAACGATGGCGGCAACTTTGTACTAACGAATGTTTCCGCTCAAGTTGTGACTCGCGAGAGAAAAGCAGTAGAGGGTCGATACGTACGCGTGGAGCAATTCGGGCAAAACAAAATTCTCTCCCTTGCGGAAGTTCAAGTTTTCTCGAACGACGATAACATCGCCCAGCGTGGCAAGGCCACCCAAAGCAGTACCGACTTTGGTGGACCCGCAGAGCGCGCGATCGATGGAAAAACGTCTGGTGTTTACGCTGACAATTCGACCACCCACTCTGCGATCAGTCTATCTCCGTGGTGGGAAGTCGACTTGATGAACAAGACCTCGGTCGACAAGATCGTGGTGTGGAATCGCACCGATGGAGATACAGAAAGCCGTCTGGTTGGCGCCAAGGTATCCATCTTGAACGATGATCGCCAAGTCATTTGGGAATCTACTTTGGATGCCCCCAAGGAATCGTTTGCCTTTGAGATTCGATCGTCACTCGCTTTGCCATTCCAATTGGCTGGGGCAGACTTCTCTCAGCCTGGATTTGAAGCAAACCGATCGATCGACCAGGATCCGGTTTCCGGTTGGGCCGTCGGCGGCAGCATCCAACATCCGCATGAGCTATCCATCGCAATAAACCAAAGCGAATGGAGCAAACGATTGCATGCGCACCCGTCCTCCGAACCAAGCGTTCTGTTGCTCACATTAAAGTTTGACTCGCCGCACAAAAAGGCTGTGCTCTCTCGCTTTTCAATTTCCTTGTCAACCGACGATCGCTTACTCGCGTCACTCCAGTTGCCTAACAACATTCGGCAATTACTGAGCAAGGATACCTCACAGCGAACGGCACAAGATAATGATGCGTTACACCTGCATTACGTCTCTCAGATCGCGCCGAGTCGTCAGTCCATTCGCGAGACCGAGGCAGCGTTAAACAAGCGGCTATCGGACCTCAAGCCGATAACCACCGTGCCAATCCTCAAAGAATTGCAACCCGAGAAAAAGCGAGAAACCTTTATCCAGGTGCGTGGCAACTACAAAGTCCATGGTGAACTGGTTTCGGCTTCGCTGCCAGCGAGTTTTCATTCCCTGAAAACAACTTCAGAGAACCAAGCAAATAGTTCTCCTATTGATCGATTGGCATTCGCACGATGGTTGATGCAGGATGACAACCCGCTAACAGCTCGCGTTTTAGCCAATCGCTATTGGGAGAGTTTCTTTGGTGTTGGGATTGTCAGGACGAGCGAAGAATTTGGCTCGCAAGGGGATTTACCCGCGAACGCTGAGTTGCTGGACTATCTAGCAAAGGACTTGATTCAAAGTAATTGGGATACCAAGCGATTCATTCGCAGCATCGTACTGTCCGCCGCCTACAAACAGCAGTCCTACGTTACACCGTCGCGTTACGAAGAAGACCCTGATAACGTTTATGTTTCGAGAGGCCCGCGATTTCGCGTCTCCGCAGAACAAGTGCGTGATATGGCGCTCGCCTCTGCAGGACTTCTCTCGCAAAAGATGTTTGGCCCCCCTACGCGTCCCCCTCAACCTTCTTCTGGATTGAATGCCGCATTCGGTAGCCAAACCGATTGGGAAGCAAGTAAAGGGGAAGATCGATTCCGACGTGCACTATACACGCAATGGCGACGATCGAACCCCTACCCATCGATGGCGACATTCGATGCTCCCAATCGGGAAGTATGTGTGCTCAAAAGAGACCGAACCAACACCCCGCTCCAGGCGTTGGTCACTCTCAATGACCCGGCTTTCGTCGAGGCAGCGCAAGGACTGGCACGGCGAGTCGTTTTGTACGAGCTTCCCCATGGCACATCCGATCAACGCATAGAACGCATCTTCAGGCACGCATTATCTCGAGCACCGAGCGAGCGTGAATTAACGGCTCTCAACCAGCTTCTGGAAGATTGCCGAAGCCAATTTGCTGCCGCGAAAGACCGAGCAAGCAAACTGGCCACTGACCCACTGGGCCCACTGCCTGCCAACGCGGATAGCGTCGAGTTGGCTTCATGGACCACTGTGTGCAACGTCGTTCTTAATTTAGACGAATTTTTGATGACTCCCTAGCTCGGGTAGGTATCGTTCCTTTCGCTTGACTCACTGTTCCCTTTCCTTTGATCGCATAACGGGACCATCATGAACTCCATCATTGAACAACATCTTGCACTGAAGACACGTCGGTATTTCCTAACGCAAGCCGCGTGCGGCTTGGGTGCGGTCGCGCTGTCAGATCTGCTCGGAACAGGAAAAGCAACAAACGCAGCCGACGCCATATCAAGGAACATCCCGCATTTCGCTCCTAAAGCGAAGCGGGTGATCTATTTGCACATGACAGGCTCTCCTCCGAATTTAGATCTGTTCGATTACAAACCAAAACTGGTCGAAATGAACGGGCAAGACGCCCCGGATTCCGTACTCAAAGGAAAGGAGTTTGCATTTACGACAGGCGTTCCCAAATTGCTTGGTACTTCACACAAATTCCTGCCTTCGGGTAAATCGGGTGTGATGCTTTCCGATTGCTTGCCACATTTGCAAGGTGTGGCGGACGAGCTGTGCTTGGTTCACAGCATGCATACCGATCAATTCAATCATGCGCCTGCGGAGCTTTTGATTTATACAGGCTCGCCCCGAAGCGGCCGGCCCTCCTTTGGTTCCTGGGCTACCTATGGATTGGGAAGCGAGAACGAAAACCTCCCCTCCTTCGTCGTCTTGATCAGCAGTGGCGTACAACCCAATGGTGGCAAAAGCTCTTTTGGCAGTGGATTTCTGCCAAGTATTTATCAAGGAGTGCAATGCCGTTCCCAAGGGGATCCCGTTTTGTTTGCGTCGGATCCGCCCGGAATGGATCGAGCATTGCGTCGAAGAACCTTGGATACCCTCAGCGAATTGAACGCAATCCAATCCCAAGAACTGGGGCACCCCGAAACGCAAACTCGTATTGCCCAATATGAACTCGCATACCGAATGCAAACGAGTGTCCCCGAAGTTATGGACATTTCGAGAGAGACACAAGCGACCCTTGATGACTATGGTGCGAAGGTCGGGACAGCGAGCCTTGCCAACAACTGTCTATTGGCA
>CAIXME010000857.1 GCA_903920425.1 uncultured Pirellula sp.
ATCATATTCGTGACCGGCCTCGAACAATGGCCGTTCGTCTAGTTCTGTAGTGAGGTTGCAACTTCGGCCGTGTGTAAACGGCGCGATTGCGTCGCACTCTAACTCGACTGCAGTGTCATCTTGGCTGAGCAGCTTCAATTTGATCGCTCCCGCTTCGGTGCGTTGCATTTGTTCAACGCCCAGCGATTCGATAACGACTGTGTTGCTGAGACTGGCATTCTCAAAGGCCTCGATAGCCTTGGTCACCAGTGTGGAGTCGTGTCGATGGTCTGGCCGGACGATCCAATGAAGTCGGGTGTCAGCAAGTCCCGATGTGTGCTGCAAGAATTCCATTGCGAATTGAGCTGCTTGCACCGATTGCCCCACCAAACAGATGCGTTTTCCCGCGATCTGCTTCGCTTCGAATTTGCGGTCCAAAGGGGTGTGTTTGAGGAAGGCATCTTTGAGTTCTGACTCGCCAATCGCTTGTCCACCACCTGGCCCGATGCCGCTTCGTTTTTGCGATTGGCCGCGACAATCGATAACAACGTCGGCGCGTGAGATCCATGTTCCGCGATGCCGACCTTGAACCACAATCCGAAACTCGTCGTTGCACCGCTCTTGGGAGACGATCGCGTCGTCGATATGCGTTTGCAATCGAGAAACATCGGATACGGGGCTTAGAAAGTGAATGTCGTCGAATAGCAAATCGGTCTTGGCCAACGGCAAAAGATACTCGTCTGCATAAGTTCGCCCGGTATACCGATCGGTCGGGGCTCGGCGTACGTACTCTGGGTATTGCGATAGAATCGCCGCATGGCCCAGCGTAGTCGTGCACTGTTGTACTTCGACGTCCAATGGGCGGTCGTGCCAATCCAGCATGCGATGCGCGACCCGTCGCTCCTCGATAATCGAAACAAAGTAGCCGAGAAATCGACCGTAAATGGCTGTCTCAATTCCCATCGGTCCGCCACCAATAACGGCAATCGTCGCAGGAGACTCAACCTCGGGATCCCAGTCCAAATCGATCATGGCAACGGCACATCTTCCAAAGAGAAATCAAATGTCTGATCGATAATGTTGGCGGGCGCACGCACGACAATCTTGCATCCCTCCAAACCCTTCTCGATATCGAACAGATAGGATAATCCTATTTCATTGTCTGTCATGTGCGTTGTGGACCATCCTACGTTTTCGACACGCTGATTCTTTCCGTCGATGAGGTACGTTTCGTGGGTGCTAGACCAACCGCGAAACGACTCAGACGATTGCTCTTTGCTACTGAGGGCCAATGACAAAAGAGCTTCGTGTATGTCGCGGTTTTTCCGCGTCTTGTTGAGCGTAACGGTCAAATTTCCGACAGTTGTTTTGACCTGCTGGGCTTTCTCCAAGTCCCCAAACTCTACGGTCGCTGGCATTCCAGGAATCGCAACAAAAACCTTACCATTCCACCGGACGATTTTTTTTGCTTCGCGCGATGGCAATCCGAAATCCAAGGTCACTTGCATCTGCGATCCACCGGCCGGAACGAATTCGGTTTCATCAGAAGAGATCAACGCGGTCAGCACTTCGCCATTGTCGCATTGCAATTCCATCGCTTCGATCGGAAATTTGACAAAGACGGGATGCAGTCGCGGCTCCCAAGACAACAAAATCTGAAGTTGCACTGAGCTGCGCCCCGGATCATGCAAAAGATAGTTTTTTTGTACGCTCAGCGGTTCGATCCGAAAAACACCCGAGTATCCAGCGGTTGCAATGCGGAGTGGTGCGTTCTGCGCTCGTGGAACCAATTGGATGATCTCGCCGTCGCCTCCAGCGACCGTCATCTCGATTTGGTCAAGCACTTCGTCGAATGCTTCCCAAAACGGGGTGTCTTCAAAGTCTGTGATGACTTCGCGATCCAGGTTTTGTTGTTCGTCCAGCGTAATGACGTTGCCAGTATCTGCGGCCATCTGCATGATCGCTTTACGACCTGTCATTGAACCGCTGAGCGTGACCAAACGTGCCGATGTGAACTCGTTGATCTCAACCGCTTCCAGTTTCGAGCGAAGCCGATCCATACGCATCGACCATTCGGGTGATACGTCGGGTGTAGCGGCTGGCAAAAACTCGATCACACTTGGCCCAAGTTCAAACAGCTTGGCCTCGGCGCTATCGCGAACCGCTTGTTTTACGTCGTCCAAGTCATCCGATAACTTTTTAGCAAGAGCCTCCAGCTCAGCCCGCTCCAACTTTGGCTTGCCCGATTGCTTGGACAAATTTCCATTTTTGTCG
>CAIXME010000858.1 GCA_903920425.1 uncultured Pirellula sp.
ATGGGACGTTCGGGTTTTGGAGCTTCTCGATGGTTGGAAGAAAAGATACAGCGACAAAACAGCTGGCTGGCTGCAGTCGATTGCCGTAGTCGAATGCCTTTGCTCCTCTTCTGCGATCGCCGATGCGTATCCCCATTGGACTTATCCTCAGTGGACTAGCAAAAGCAGTTCGCAAGCCGATGCTCCCGTCTTGGACGTTCAAGGCATCTCGCATCCCTTGCTAAAAGACTCGCATCGTGTTCCTAACGACCTCACAATCCAGAGAAACAAGCCATTGCTCCTGGTGACGGGCAGCAACATGGCTGGGAAGTCTACGTTGCTCAGATCGGTTGGAGTGAACTCGATCTTGGCTCGTCTCGGTGCACCCGTTTGCGCAAAGCAATGGAAGGGTGACTCGTGCGAGTTGGCCTCAAGCATCCGCGTCCAAGACAGTCTGCAGGATGGTGTCTCGTTCTTTATGGCTGAACTCAAACGATTGAGATCGGTGGTGGATTCGGCTCAGCGTGAAAACCATAACCACGGCAAGCAAATGCTGGTTCTGCTCGACGAAATTTTGCAAGGTACCAATTCTCGCGAGCGGCAAATCGCTGTAGAACACGTCTTAGACAGGCTTGTAGAATGCGGCTGCATCGTGCTTTCCAGCACTCACGATTTGGAGATGGCTGGCAATCAAGGGATCCAGCGCATCGCCCAGGTCGTTCACTTTCGTGAGCATTTCGAGGAGGTCGACGGAAAACAGGTGATGCGATTTGATTACCTAATGCACCCCGGCGTTACCCCGACAACGAACGCTCTGAAATTGCTTGAGATGGTCGGGCTCCGCACCGGTCAAGACTAGTCACTCGCTACCCTCCACGACATTCACCGAGGCTCCTGTCCATGCGATTGTTCGAAGGCACACCATTTGACATTCCTCCGAAGTGCGACCACTGCGGGCTTCTGGAAAAAGACTGTACGTGCCCACCTGAAGTCAAATCTCGAATCGACCCGAGCCTCCAAACCGCCCAGCTCCGAATAGAAAAACGAAAGAAGGGCAAGTCGGTTACTGTGATCAGCGGTCTTGCCGCGGCCGCTAATGATTTTCCTAGCTTGGTAACGAACCTAAAGAACTTGTGCGGAGCTGGCGGAACGATCGTTGACGATACCGTAGAAATCCAAGGAGATCATCTCGCCAAGATTCGGGCTCAGTTGCTCAAGATGGGTTATCGCGTCAAGTAGTTGGCGATTCGCAGTTCAAGCTCGTCATGTCAGCACGATGCACCTGGGTCCAGCTGAGCATTTTGATGTTTTGCGACCTCACTAAAAAGACTCGCCCATCGTCGTCTGCGAACAACACAGCCCCCAATGCCAGGGATGTTTCGAGTCCTAACTCATTGAGCATTTGCTCTGCGTGGTCCTTGGTTAGCACCGACACTCCGGGAACCATCTCACCGCTTACGAGATGGACCGTCGCTCTAGGTCTTGTGCATTTCGGTTTCGAATCGGGAGTGACCACGTCCGTAACGGACTGCAACACACTCACATCGTGAACAACACTTTCGCTGTTCGTCGGAACAATTGTTTCCTCCGCCTTGGTGATCGGCACGGACTCCACCGACTTCGTCGATGAGCTGGGGGGCTTGAGAGCCGCCAATGGCCTTTGGACCGTAGTGATGCGACGCCGCCTTTTGGTGGGCCTAGTGGGAGTGATCTTTGGTTTGGCCGCAACTTGGCTCCGGCCTTTTACCCAAAGATCAAGCCATGACATGGTTCGAAAGAAGACGACCAGAAAGACAATCGATGCAATGACGATCCCTACAGCAGCGCCGACCAGGCCAAGTATGTCATATGCAGTCATTGAAGATTAAACCAGCAAAGCGAACGTGAGGGGGCGATTCATCCGTTCCAGTGTAATTCGACTCAGGCGAGGTTCTCGCTTTTAATAGCAAGAACACGAACCGTCGGCTTTCGGAAATCCGCAATGCTGCATCACTGCACGCCGAAAGAATCGCATCTTTCGACGTGCAAACAGCTGGTGTTATTAGATTGCCAACAGCAGTCGACTAGGTGCTTCTAGATAAGCGATGATGTCGTTCAAGAACCGAGCAGCGGTCGCTCCGTCTACAAGCCGGTGATCATATGCCAAGCTCAACGGCATCATCAAACGCGCCTTGATGGAATCGTCGTCCATTACGATTGGCATCTTGCGAGAGCGGCCAACCAGAAGAATTGCGACTTCGGGAACATTGATGATCGGGGTCGAGTACGTGCCTCCGATGGCGCCCAAATTGCTGATGGTAAATGTTCCACCTCGCAAATCGCTCACTGCGAAATCGTTGTTGCGAACACGCGAAGAGAGATCCGCTAGGGAGTACGCAATGTCAGGGATCGACATCTTGTCTGAGTTCTTGAGTGTCGGAACAACCAATCCGCGATCGCTGTCCACGGCAATACCGATGTTCACGTAGTCTTTGTAGATAATCTGCTCGTTCTCGGTGTCCAGCATCGCATTCAAGGCTGGATGGTGCTTGAGCGCGGTCGCAACCGCCTTGATCAAGAACGGCATCGTGGTCAGCTTGATGCCGCGCGATGCATAATCATCTTTGCTGGTTTGGCGGAATGCTTCGAGTTCCGTAACATCGGCATCGTCGAAGTTCACAACGCGAGGTACC
>CAIXME010000859.1 GCA_903920425.1 uncultured Pirellula sp.
CGTCGACGAGCCGATGAGCCCGAATCAATGAGAGGCAATCAATCGACATGTTTGCTTTCGCCGTTCTTCTCACGGGGGATCTCGGAACGGAAGCAATCGACGATCGATTCAGCGAATTGCGTTCGTTGATCATTGCCTAGGAGGGCGACGATACTCTAGGAATCCTCTGGGTGTGGCTTCTGTTTTGTATGATAGTTGACGAGAAAGAGCGGCATCGAAATGAATTCAAATAGTGCTCAGTTGTTTGGCTTGCTCGCTCATTGCTGTGGCTTCATCTCCAAAGAAGAACTAGTCAAGGCGATGAACCGTTGGGCCGAGGATAAACAGCAGTCGCTCGAAACTGTTTTGACCGAGCAAAAAGCCATTAGCACGAGTCAAATGCTATTGCTCAAACAAGTGGAACAGGAAATCTTGCAGCAACATGGACAAAGCGTCGACGAGAGCCTGTCTAAACTGTTGAGCCTCGGGACTCTTCGGAAAGAGCTCGAGGTGCTGTCCAATTTGCAAATCGATGCCACGCTCGAGCATATCTCGCCCGTTGCCGATGCCGAGGTTGCGAGCAAGACAACTCGTCGGTCAGAGGCCTCACGCTATCGCGCAATTCGGTTTCATGCCAAAGGCGGGCTGGGCGAAGTGTTTGTCGCGAAGGATGAAGAACTGAATCGCGAAGTGGCGTTAAAGGAGATCCAGCAACGATTCGCAGATCGAGATGAAAGCAGGGAACGATTCAAGCGGGAAGCAGAAATAACCGGCAAATTGGAGCATCCCGGCATTGTCCCTGTTTATGGATTAGGACAATATTCGAATGGCCGGCCCTACTACGCAATGCGTTTTATTCGAGGTGTCAGCCTAAGGGAAGCAATCGATGCGTTCCATTCGACATACAAAGAATCGTTCCTCGACGGTCCAGCTGGTCTCGAACTTCGAAAACTGCTTCGGCATTTCGTTGATGTTTGCAATGCGATCGAATACGCACACAGCCGTGGAGTGATTCACCGCGACCTGAAACCCGAAAACATCATCCTCGGTAAATACGGCGAAACACTGGTTGTGGACTGGGGACTAGCCAAAGCCCAAGGGGTAGATTCATCGACCGCAACGGTAGACTCTGCACCTGACTCTGTGGATACCAATAGTGCCACGCCCACAATAGCAGGCTCGGCCATCGGTACACCAGCGTACATGAGCCCAGAACAGGCTGCAGGTGTTATCAATGAACTTGGGCCAGCTACGGACATCTATGCCTTGGGTGCAACACTCTTTCACCTCCTCGTCGGTCAATTGCCAATTGCGGGTAACGCACCGATGGAGATTATCGAGAAAGCAAAGAGAGGCGAAATCAGGCGTCCTCGCGAACTGCGTCCCAATGTTCCACTTCCACTAGAAGCCGTTATTCTGAAAGCGATTGCAACGTCCCGCGACGATCGCTACCCATCGTCATCAGAACTGGCGCATGATGTTGAAAGATGGCTCGCTGATGAACCGGTAAGCGTCTACGCCGAACCGATTCTCGCTCAAATAAGACGATGGGTTCGGCGCCATCCTGCGACAGTCTCAACAGTCTCGGCAACAACACTGCTGTTTCTCGTGGGCGCTATGTTTGTTGCTTATCTACAGAACTCATACTCACGCGTTTTGGAGATTAAGAACAGCGAACTAGTTATCGCGAGGAACAAAGCAGAAGCCGCGGAGAAGTCAGCCGTTACCGAAAAAGAATTGGCGGAGACGAACCTCAGATATGCCATGAAAGGCAATGATATTCTTGGCTCCGTATTCGCTAACCTCGATCCACAGCAAAACTACGCTGACGTCGGCGAATTCAGCGGAATCCTCAAAGAAAACCTCGCTGTTGCTGTACGTGAACTCGAAGGCTCCGCGATCGGATCTCCACTCGTCGTAGCCGATATGCAGACGACATTAGGGCAGTCGCTTTTTGGACTTGGTGAGGCAGACCAAGCGGTTGAGATACTTCAGAAGGCTCTAGCAACCCGCATAGAAAAACTTGGTGCCAATCATCCAAAGGTATTGAACAGTCAAAACGACTTGGCCGTCTGCTATCGGTCTGCGGGAATGCTTGACCAAGCGATTCCGATTTTTGAACAAACCCTGAAACAGTTGAAGGAGTCACTTGGGCCTGGACATACCGATACACTGTCGTGCATGGCCAATCTAGCATCAAGTTACGAATACGCAGGGGATTTTGATCAAGCCGTTTCCCTTTATTCCGAGACGCTCGCCCTAATGAAAACCCATTTGGGACCAGACAATCTCGACACTCTGAAGAGCATGAATAACTTGGCCTCTGGTTATCAATCGGCTGGGAACCTTGATCTCGCGATTCCACTATACGAGGAAACGGTCAAGCTGACTGAAAGCAAGTTAGGTAAGGAACACACTGAGACCCTGACGACTAGGAATAACTTGGCCACAGCCTATGAAGCTGCGGGTCGCATCGATGAGGCGCTAAAGATCCATGAAGCAACTTTCAAACTGAGGACGACGAAACTAGGTGTCGACCACCCCGACACTCTTACCAGCATGAACAACTTGGCAGGTGCGCTTGATTCCATCGGCAAAAAGGATCAAGCGCTTTCGATGTACGAAGAAGTGCTTCGGCTAACAAAGGTCAGCCAAGGCGATGACCACCCCGATACACTCCGTGCGATGAACAATCTCGCTGCAACTTACAACTCCATGGGAACCCCTGAGCGCGCGATCCCAATCTTCGAAGAAACAGTAAGACTGAGAGTTGCAAAACTAGGGCCAGATCACCCCAGTACACTTGGTAGCAAAAGCAACCTTGCCGCGTGCTATCACAAAGTTGGCAATGTCGAACTGGCTATTCCGCTCTTCGAGGAAACAGTGAAGTTGATGAAGAATAAACTTGGGCCATCAGACGCCAAGAAATTAGTAACGATGAACAACCTCGCCAAGGCCTACGTTACCGCGAAACAAGGGGACAAGGCGGTTGCAATTTGGAATGAAACAATCGATCTCTATCGGCAACAGCTGGGTGCTGACAGCACTGAATTCGCCATGAAGGTCAATGCGATCAGCCGAAATCTACTGACCGCAGGTGAACCTGCAGCTGCGGAAGAGCACCTTCGCTCAAGCTTGGGAACCCAAGAGAAATCAGCGTCAGACGGCTGGGTGACTTCCGAAACAAGGTATTTGCTAGGCGTCGCGTTGATGAATCAAATGAAATACCAGGACTCCGAGCCATTACTGCTAGCAGGACTTCAAGGCCTGGAACAACATGCGGACGCGGTACCTTTGGATCGCAGGCAGTACCTGTTGGAAGCGGCTCAGAAACTAGTCGAGTTCTACGGCTTGGTCGATAAGCCCGATGAGGCGAGCAAATGGAAAGCCAAAGCGGCAGCAGTTGAAAATGAGCTTGATAGTGCGTCCGATGCCACGACCAAATAAACGGACTCGTCCCATCCTACCGCTATTACACCATATTCCTGCCGGAGTACTTGCGATCTTCTTTACCCACAAGTTTTTGGTTTTGCTCCCCTCGCCCCTTTTAGGGGAGAGGGCGAAGCGGGGCAAGGGGGAGAAAAATGCAGAAGTTTCGTGATCGCGGCTCCGGGGTTGAGCGTTCGTTGCGTTGCGAAAAAATCGTTTCTTCATTTCACCGCCCCGCAACGGTGGTTTCGCTTTTGTATAATCTTCCGCTAAGCGATTCAACCCGCTGCCGAGCCGAGTGAACCCAACCACCTTATCCTCCTCTCCTCAGGATCCTACTATGGCCGCCGATTCATACCTCCATTTCGTTCGTAACACACGACTGCGCCCGAGCAGGAATTCTAGCCACAACAAAATACGACACAGAAAAGCCTTTGCGCACTCTCTGCAAATCGAGTCTCTCGAACGACGCGCTCTGCTCGCTGGCGATATAGCCATCTCCCTGACCAACCCAATCGACGTTCTCGAAGACCAAACCGTTTCCGGATTCTTCGTCGGCAGCCTTCTACCATCCGCGGTAAGATCTGATGCTACCGTGACGATGCAAGTCCTCTCCGTGGACGGAAATCCGAACGATAACCGCTTCCACGTGGAAAGCAATCGTTTGGTCGCCTCCGGTGATTTCGACTACGAAGTAAGTCGCTCACACCAAGTCCTCGTCCGGGCCGACGCCAGCGACGGCACTTACGGCGAATCGATCGTGGAGGTCCAAATCTGGAATAGCAACGACAATGCAACCTCGCCCATCACCCTGACCACCGATTTCGTTCTTGAGAACTCTGGTTCCGTTGGCGTACCACAGCCCGTTGGACAACTCGGAGTTCGCGACGCCGTTGGCCAACAATTCGAACTGGTAGACGGTGACGGAAACCTCAACAACGACGTCTTCAGCATCGTCGATGACACGCTCTACCTCAACGAGATTCCCACTCGAAACAGCGTGCGTATGTACTCCATTCGCGTTCGCGCTACCACCGACTCCGGAACTGTCGAAGGTATCCTCAACGTGGATGTCGATCTGGCAACCCCCGCTGTTCCTCAACAGATCCTACCGATCGATCTCGGAGGCAACGCCACGACGTTCATGCAGTTCGTTGAGAACACTCCGATCGGAACGACCGTGGCTGTGCTCCGAATAGGACCCACTGATTTCTACGAGCCCTTCTCGTACTCTCTCGGCGGCGGTTTGGCTCCCTACTTCCGCATCGAACAAAATCACTTGATCGTCAACGCAACGATCGACTACGAAGTGGCGATCAACAGCGCCATCGATCTGTCCATCGACGCAACCAGCTTGGTCACTGGCTACTGGGTCAACTACTATCAATACGCCTCCTCGGGCAATTCCAGCGGATTCGTTCTGAGCATTATCGATGTGAACGACCCGCCCGTCGTTGCCGATGTCCCTGACCAAACGGCGCCGGGTGGAATCGAATTCCAACTACCACTCGCGAGCCCGCTCTACACCGACCAAGATGTCGTCGACCAAGGTGAATTGAACGTTGCCCTCTCCATCGACAACGCGCCGGTAACGTGGCTGCAATGGAACGACACCAATGACGTGTTCCTGGTTAGTGCCGATGCACCGGCCGGTAACTACTCCGTACAAGTCACCGTAACTGACGGTAGCAACGTCAGCTCTACCGGTAACTTTAACCTTACGATCACCGAGCAACCCACGATAGACATCGACGCTACGGCAAGTAATGACTTGATCACCTTCCGAGCGCTAGGTACCGCTCCTGACTCGCCGTGGCGGATTACTGTCAACGGGCAAACAAGATTTGAAGGTATCATCGAACCAGGCACCGACGTTCGTGCGAACGGGGGTACAG
>CAIXME010000860.1 GCA_903920425.1 uncultured Pirellula sp.
ACGCAATCTCTTAGGTAACCCAATGGTCTTTGGTTTAATTCAACCCGTATGGTTCTCACCTGAGTTAGAAGAGCAAGAAAAATCCCGTAAATCGAAAGCCCGACCCAACACGTTTTTCCCTAACCTAGGAATCGGTGGTGCCCAATGACAAAAAAGACATCACGATTGAAATCTTGGTTTCCAATTAGAGTATTGCCACTGGTATTTGTATCGATCGCACTGGTCTCTGGCTGCGACGATGCACCCAGTCGAGGGAATGTAGCAAACAAAGCAGCCAACGGGACGCCGGAGAAACTGGTCGCCACGGATGGTCGCGGATCTTATGACTGGACGATCAATCAGGAGGGCTTCTTTGACATCGCCAAGCCACCTGCATTCTCCTTTAGCAACAAACTAGCTGGCACCGAAAAGCGAAAGGAACTCTGGCCGCCTGGATACGCAAACGCACAATCGACTGCAGCACAATCGACTGCAGGGACATCCTCCGGTATCCCTGGCGCATGGAATCGTCCAGAATGGATGAAAGACGACGTGTACAACTTCTTTCGCCGATTTGCAGAACCTGTTTCCAGCGATCTCGCTTTGCAAATCCCCTCGACGCAAGTGTTGCATCCCTTGGGGTTCGATCTTAGCGTAGACGGAACGACTCTGTACACGATCAATGCAGGTTCGCTTCAACGCATTGAGGTCGAAAAGCCTGATAATGTTCAGTCGATTCCATGTTCAGTAAAAGATGCATTTGGAGTCTTGGCCACATCAGTACGTGAAGAATTGTTGGTATGCAACGCGAACGCCATTACCAAGATTTCCACGATCGATGGCCAGCCGCTGGCAACCATTGAGGTGCCTGGCAAAATTGCGAATTGGATCATCGACCCAAAATCCAGTGCGGTTGTCGCTGTCACCATCGACAAGGAACTGATCTGGATCGATGCCAAAATCTCTCAGATTCATCAATGCGACGTTCTGCTGGCAAACGACGATTTTTCGATTTCTCGTGAAGGTATTATCTCTGCGAAGGGGGCTGAATGGCCAATCCAATGGAAACCAGGAGAGGAGTCCACCCACTTATCGCAAGAACTCATGATGGGCATGCAAAGTACTGGCAACGAGAAGATTGAAATCTGTAGTGGAGATTCGATCGATTACATCATCAGCGATCTCAATATCACTTACTCAAAGCGAGTGGCTCCGGAGGAACAAGAGAGAGCCTTCTGGATGCAGAGAATGGTTCAAAGCGAAGGGATGCCCAACTCTCGGTCCCATTTTTTAACCGATACCAAATCATTCCTTTTGCAGGATAGCCGTGCCGAATGGCTGATGATCGTGGGTCAAACCATGCGTCCCAACGGCGGAAAGCCGGAGTATGTCCTCATGGATGTCATGAACAACGATTACGGCCTGGCGCGTTCCCATCCTTTGGTGATCGGCGACCGGCCTCTCCGCATGCTGACTAGTTCCAATGGAGAAACGCTCGCAATCCTTCAAGAGAAGCGTCTCTCGATTTTAAAGAGATCGGCTTGGGCAGGCAGCATTGTCGAGATGAGCTTGTCGAGGGTCGCCAATCTCTTGGTCGAGCAGCGAGATTTCGAGCAATTGGAGCAATGCGCCGCCGAAGTTCGCAAACGGGACTGGCCACACCATGGCTTTTGGGGAGAACAGATCTACGAGTCCTTCGCAAATGAAGTTGGCAAGTCGCTTAACCGAATCGCGACCAAGTCGAAATCAAATGCATCGAGTCCCGAAACTCAGTCTTTGTCCAAGATCAAACAGTGGCGAGATTCGAAGTCAGAGCTCGCATGCATGGCTTTTTCTTTTCAAAAGCGAGAAGAGTTTGAAACGAAACAGCGGGAAGCAACGGCCGAGCACTTCCGGAAAATGGGGGCAAGTTTCCTGTTTCGCAACAGCAGTGATCCGAGGACCGATGCGCCCCAAATCGACGGAACTCCCTACTTAGAAACAGCCAACCTTTGGAACGACAAACTGCTCGCGTTGGAGAAGCCGCCTGCCATCGCGTTTGTCTGGCAATTGCAGGCGGCACAAGCTCGAAAGGCTCCGGCAGCCGAACAAGAACTCATCGTTCAGCGTTGTATGTCACTCTACCCACAATTGATATCCATCAACATATGTGATCTGTCGTGGCGACTAATGCAATCAGATGGAGAAGCGAACTTGATTTCTACGTACGCAAACACCATCGCAGATCTCTATGCACCCGAAGTTCGAGATGACGCTTTGGTATGGCTATTAGGACAAGTGCAAGCGAGCGAGCTAAAGCGATGGTTCGAAACCGATAGCGGACAAGTAGACTTTGAACGATGGCGTGACGTACTTCGCAAGTGGATGCGGCAGGGGCACGCTTGGAACGCGCAGGGGATCTTTGAAAGTTCTCTTGGGTTCCGCGATGTCAACGTGGATATGCCATTGTGGACTGAAATAGCAAACCATGTGATCGAAAAATATCCAATTCGATCTGAAATGGTCAATCCGCGGCTTAGGTACACGATTGAGCAACAAAAAATGCAGCTGATGAAATAGGGTTTCTTTGTCCCTCGCTACGCGTCGGGTTATGATCTTTGCGTGCTGGTCTGATGGCTAACCACAGAGACACAGAGAAGATTTGACGACAGAAATCAATTTCTGAAGTCTATGTGCCTCGCTGTCTCTGTGGTGAAAAATTATTGACCGTTGCTTGTTAGCGGTAGTCGAGTTCCTAGCTGAGCTTCGCTAGTGCTTCTTCGGCGCCGCCTCTCCAGCCGCCGCAGCAGCGGCCTTGTCCTTTTTGTCTAGCGCGATCGCTTCCTTGTCGAGTTTCTTTGTTGAGATGAGCCGTTCCGTTTGGGAACTTGGTTCTTCAAAGAGCTCCGTCAACACGAAGACCTCCACCCGCGAATCGTTGCTATGATCCACTTCTTCTGCTTTGTATCTCGGCTCGGAATTTCCTGCTTGACTCAATCGGATGCGTCTAGGATCGATACCTTGATCGACGAGGTACTGCATGACCGCGAGTGATCGCTGGTAGGATATGTTCCACGCGTCGATCGTCGCTTGCGGAGAGCTGCTGCCGTTGCTGGCAGAATGGCCTCTCACTTCCAGTCGATGCTGTTTGCCATCGAGTTCCGGAAGCAGTATGTCGATTACGGCCTTGCTTTCGTCCGTCAGTTGTACGGTGTTCACGTCGAACGGAACGATGGTGCCGACGTTGGATTTTTCTCCTTCGTCAGTCATCTGCCTGTATTTGGCTTCGCCGTCCGACTTCTTGCTGCCGCGCGCTTTCTGTACCCGGCGACTACCGTTACCGGTTGCATTGCTGGGGACCAGCGATTGAGCATCGCTACCTGAAAGACGTTTGCCACCCGGATTGCGGAAATGTTCTGCAACGGCCTGACGCACTTCGGGCTTCTGCGACGTGAGCCACATCACCATAAAGAACGCCATCATAGCGGTCACGAAGTCAGCGTAAGCAACTTTCCATGCACCTCCTCCACCTGCCATGGCTTATGCTCCACCCGTATCCACGGTTTTGAAGAGTTTCTCGATTTCTTCGGTGGTTGGACGAACGTCGTGACCTAAGCCACGTCGACCCGTTTCGATAGCCATCTTGGGCTGCATGCCATTAAAGAATCCTTGCAGGATGCATGCGACAGTACGGAAATAGGTCCCTTCGCAGTGACCGATGTAATTCATTTTTGCAGCCATCGGGCCCAAGAATCCGTAGGATGCGAGAATTCCAAGGAACGTTCCAACCAGTGCCGCACCTACCAAGTGCCCGATCTCTTCCACCGGGCCATCGATGTGACCCATCGTGATAACGATCCCGAGAACCGCCGCCACGATCCCGAACCCAGGCAGACCGTCGGCGGTCGTTTGCAATGCAGCAACGGGACAGTGATGCTCGTCCTCCATCGCCTTGATCTCGATCTCCATCAAATTGCCGACGTCTTCCGGTCGCACGGAACCGTCGATCACAGGACCAAAAGCCCCCTTGATGAATTCCGTTGCGTGGTGATCGGCTGCGAGTTTCGGATATTTGGCAAATACAGCGCTCTTGTGCGGGTCGGCAATGTGACCTTCCAATGCCAAGAGACCGTCTCTTCGTGCGATACGAAATAGTTCGTACAAAGCAGAGAACGTCTCTTCATACGCCTTCTTAGAATAGGGAGACCCCTTCAGCGTCTGGATCAATCCCGCGACGAGTCCCTTCAAGACGCTCATCGGAGACATGATGATCAGCGCGCCGAGAGACGCACCACCGATCGTCAGAATTTCTGACGGGTGAATGAGCGCGCCTACGTGCCCTCCGGCCCACATAAAGCCGCCGAGTACGCATCCGGTTACAACTAAACATCCAACGATGACTATCATACAAGCAAGGTTCCTTTTATTAATGAACCTAGCTATATAGCACTCGATTAGGCCAACGGCAAAACTTACCTTTACCGTTGGCCTTGAGGAACAGCGAGAATGTTCCAGAGTTTTCGATGGTAGCGATTGCGCCGGTTAATACCCCGGCGCCGAGAGAGCAAAGCGGTCTTTATTACGGTTGGAATGCCAGCACCGACGTTCCGGTGGTTAGCAATTGGAACCGAATCGCACCTTTGTCGTAGGTCGGACGTTGACGCAAGCAGGGTGCTGTCGAACCTGGTCGGTAATAGCCAGTGTTCGGGATGTTCTTCAATGGCGGATTCAAATAGGCGTTGTATGGCATCAAAGCCACGTCCGAAAAGAATCGCGTTCCAGACAATAGCGGCTGCAGCGAAGGGCAACGCTCATGCCCATGCCGTTCGAGCATCACGTCTTCAAAATAGGTTGGTTGGTGGCAGTATACTGGTGCAATCCATGTCTTGTAGTCCAGAGCCCACGCACCATAGCGGTCGCTACCAAAAGGGAGTGAAACGACAGGGGGCAATCGGCCGGCGACCATGTCTTCCGGAGTCGAACCCGTTCCGAGACCCTTGATAGATGTGTTCGGTGTTCCCAAGGGTGGCAATACGAGAGGCTCGCGGGTATTGCGCTTTTGATCAGGCTTTCGCTGATCCGAAGGTGATTGCTCGCCGTCGATGGGCTTCAAACTGACGACGTCTTGCCCTTCGGCTGGGCGCTCTTCAGCTGCTCCGGCTTGATTCCCAATGTTGGGGACAGCATTTGGGTCAGGAACAAGATTCACCGCAGGAGCTTGCGGCGTCGCTTCTCTCAAGAGATTCTCTTGTCCGATTGCAGAATGAGAAGTACAAACAAGACCTAGAGCGACTAAACCCGCCAGTTTAGCTATCCTACGTCGTACAAGTTTACTTGCCATCTTGGCTTCGATCAGTGACATCCTGCCACCTCTTGAGAAAATGATGTGTACAAAAAAAGCCGACCGTAGGGGTAAGCCAATGTCAGACATTGGTGGTCGACTTATCTGTGGTTCTCGGCATTGGTGAACTGTTCGCTTAAGGATTGCAACGGGAATTCAGGTTGTATGTTGCATTGATTTGTGAACAACCGGTCTTCGTCCGCAATCTTTGCCAAAACCGTCCAGTTCAACAATCGATGCTGTCCAAGCGAAAGAGCGGTCGAATTAGCGTTTGCGAAACGCTTGGACGCCTATTTTCAAAACGGTGAAAACATCATGTAATTGATGTGGCGATAGATCTCGCAGTTCTCCAAAAGTTGAGCGTGGGTGCCGATGCCTGCAATGCGATGTTCATGCAAAACAATGATTTGGTCTGCGTCACGCAACGTGGCAAGCCGCTGGGCAAGAACTACCAACATACGATTGGGTGCTGCAATCTCGCGAATCGCTGCCGATGTCTGCTCTTCAACGGCTTGCTCGACTCGATTCGAAGGTTCGTGCGCGACGATCAAGTTTGGATTCTTGATGAGTCCTCGGGTTAGACCAATCCTAAAGATGTCATCCGGCTGCAATCGATCTTCGTTGGGTGTCACGATGGTGGACAAACCATCGGGCAAATTCAGGATTGGGTCGGAAACGCGCATTCGCTTTGCACACGCCATCATGTCGATCGTAGCGTCGTGCGGCGCTCCCGCCCAAAGGTTTTCCTCGAGAGTCCCATTCACTAATGGGCCCTTCGGAGAGACCCACAGCGAAAGGTTTCTTATCTGTGCTGGTTCGACGTCCGTAGAATCGATTCCATTGATCAGGATTCGGCCGCTAGCAGGTTTCCCGAAACCCAGAATCATTTCGACCAATGCGCTGGACTGCACTGCTTCGCTAGCAATGACAGCAGTTAGCATGCCTGGTTTGACCGATGCTGTGATGTCTTCCAATAGCTTTTGAGCGGTGCTGTTGCGAAAGGTAACGTGATCCAAAACGATTTCAAATCGAGGTCCCGACAATGCGATCCATGTGCGATCGGTGTGGACTGCAGTCGGTTGTTCCAAATAGTTGGCAACCGAAAGAGCTGCCCGTTCGGCCGTTCGATATCGTCGCAACGCGAAGAGAAAGCGCTGGAAGCCAGCCAAAGCCAATCCAACCGCAGCTACCAACGTCATCAGTTCGGCCAAATGCATGCGACTCGAGGGATCCAAGAATCGAATGGAAATGACAACCATCAGGAAAACGCTCAAGACTGCAGTCGGGAGCATCATGTAAGGCGATTTCCAAATGCCTCCATCTGCCAGTTGGATTTGATTCTGACGATAGGTCTGCAGCTGTGCTTCAAAGCTTCGCTGTGTTTCGTCCCTGTTTTGCATCGTTTCCAAAAGCGGAGCCGTTTCGCAGATGTGCGCGAGTTGTTCGCTCGAT
>CAIXME010000861.1 GCA_903920425.1 uncultured Pirellula sp.
CGAACCAGTTTGGATTTCAATTCGTGATCCGTTTCCCGACTCATGCCACCGGAAACAACAAGCACATCTTGAATCGCTGCGCATTCCAGCGCTGAACCACGAGCAATATCAAGAAACCTCGCTCGATCTTTCAAGCTACGTTTGCCGTTGCCTTCGGCGATATTTAGCGGAATCGACCGGGCCGCTCGCAACCACTGATCGCGACCGCGAAGTATCAAATGCAATTGCGACGTATTCGATCGATAGGCGATAGACGTCAAGCCGATCGTGGTCGAAGAAGTGTTCTGTCATGATTGCCTCGATTCGATTACGAGCACGAGCACCGTTTCACTGAGCACGAGCACGATGTTGTTACTCCATGCCCGCCCCCTTGTCGCTACGCACGCAAAAGCTCCGCGGCAGATCATCCACGCATGGATTGATACTGCATTCGATGGTCATCTAGTTATGCCTAAGGTCGAAGTCGCAAGATTAGGGCTTGGAGTTTTAGCGGACGCAGATGCAGTGCTAGCAGATGTCACCACAACTCGATTGCGATGCTACTATTGTGTAGTCGACTGGATGGATCAAACCATCCCAGTACGAGTCGTTGAAAATAATGGAAGCTTGCCATTGATAGGAACCGGACTACTTTCCGGAGCCGATCTTCGGATCAACTATCGAACTGGCGTTTGCACTCTTTCTTAGGGACGAACGACCCGGGCCGCCGCCAAACACCTAGGATTTCCGGAATCGCGTGATCGGCGGCTCAGGTTGACCGTTTGGTTATGTCGCTTGGTTGAGCCAAGATTTGTCAAAACAGATCGCTGATCTCTCCATTACACGCTTCACAATAAGATCGCCTCGGCTCGTCGTCTGAGACGCGAATTCCAGATGGAGTTTTTAAGTTGAGCAGTGTGCCACACGAAGGACAATTCACATGGTCACTCACTCGCTTCTTTAGCTGTTCGCGTCCCAACCATCCTGGCATTTTAGGCAAAGCGGTCGCACCCTCACTGTTGAATTTGAAGTAGGCACAACCGCAATCAGAGCAACCAATGATGAATAGTCCCGGCGCAACCTTTGAAGGTACTGGACCAGACTTCGTTTGAACGTATGCAAGTGCGGGCGCAGTTGTCGCAAATATTTCCCAACTCCCACATTGCGGGCAGGGATCGTCAAGAAGGCCGTCGAATGCCTGTGGATCTATCCTGACGCATGCAACACATCCGCGCCCAAAGAGATCCCATTGAAAAATGGACACCTGCTTCTCGCAGACCGGACATGTGGGCATTCGTGGAGTCTCCAAAAAGGGTATATGGACCTGCAAAATAGCAACTGGGTTCAGCGAGCCCGAGAGATTGACTCAGCGCAATTAGAAACTGCTGAACGAAGGATTCGTCTGCAATCCTGTTTTAGCCGATCAGTTGAAGTGCGTCTACCATTGAGACACGTCTAACTTAGCGGGTGGCTCAATTTTGTGGTGTACTCTGAGGCAACGAACAAGTGCATTCAACTCGCGAAGAACCCCTGACGTATCGAAAGCCG
>CAIXME010000862.1 GCA_903920425.1 uncultured Pirellula sp.
GAGTCGGGTGTTCGTTTCGTCGAGGTAACGCATGGTAATTGGGATCATCACCAGCGACTCTCGACGCAGTTGCCGCAAAACTGCAGCGAGATCGATAAGCCGATTGCGGGGCTGTTGGCCGACCTCAAGCAGAGAGGCTTACTCAAAGATACTCTCGTCATTTGGGGTGGTGAGTTTGGACGAACTCCTGACGCGCAGAATGGTGACGGAAGAGATCATAACCACAAAGGCTACACGACCTGGATGGCGGGTGGCGGCGTGCGTGGCGGAATGAGCTACGGCGCCACGGATGACCATGGGTTCCAAGCCGTAGAGGACAAATGCCACATCCATGATTGGCATGCCACGATCCTGCATCTGATGGGGCTCGATCATGAGCGGTTGACGTACAAATATGCGGGCCGCAATTTCAGGCTCACCGACGTATACGGAACGGTGATCGATAAGATTATCGCTTGATCGTCGCAAAGCTAATCTTTGGGGCGTGTCTCTTGTTTGGCGATCGCTACGGCGTTCGCTGCGATGGTTCCAATTTGACCGATGAGAGGATTGACGGATCCTTTCCCATCGGGATGAACTCGATTGCTGAGGAAGATCACGTACATCTGCAGATCGGGATCGATCCAGATTCCCGTACCCGTGAATCCACCGTGCCCGATCGCGGAGTCGGTCATGGTTTTGCCGCGGTTGGAGGAGAAATCGGACCTTTTATCCCAGCCAAGTCCTCGGATGCCGTTTGGAACTGGGTACGGTGAAGTCATTTGTTCGATGGTTTGGGGAGTTAGTATTTGGGTACCATCGAGGGATCCTTCGGATAGGATCATCCTCGCGAAGAGCGAGAGATCTTTTGCTGTGGAGAAAAGTCCTGCGTGACCTGCGACTCCATTCATGGCAAAGGCACGTGGGTCGTGCACTTGGCCGATCATCCATTCTCCATCGCGACGTTCGGTGGTAGCGCAACGTTTGCGAATCGGTTCTGGTGGCAAAAAGCCGGTGTCTTGCATGTGCAGTGGAGCGAAGATGTTTTGCTGAGAGAAATCAGCGACATTCAGTCCGGATTTTCGTTTGACCAGTTCCCCTAGGATTTGAAAACCGACGTCGCTGTATCGGAACTTGGAATCGGTTGGGTAGTTTAGCTTTTGCTCGAAGAGTTTTTGTACGATTTCCGATTGAGAGCCAGCGTAGTCGCTCATCGAGTTATCTGGAATTAATCCGCTGGTATGGATGAGCAGATGGCGGATCGTGATGTGTTCCTTGCCGTGGACTGCAAACTCAGGAATATGATCCATGACTGGATCGTCTAATTCAATTTGGCCTCGTTGGACCAGCATCATGGTCGCTGTGGCCGTGGCGATGGGTTTGGTCAGGGAAGCTAGGTCGAAAACGGTATCGAGTTCCATTGGCAATGGAGTTGGTTGCAACTGCCGATCGCCGAATGCGCGATGGTAAACGATCCTTTCTTGGAATCCGATCAGGATAACGGCACCGGGCATTTTCTTGTCCTGGATCGCTTGCTCCACCATCGGAGCGATTTCCATTAAGGCATGGTCGAGTTGTCTAGACTGGATAGGCCCAGGATCAAGCGTCCCGATTGTTTGGGCGGAGCATTGGTTGTTTAGATCGAATACGAGACATAGAGTAATGAGACTGACTATGCTTCGTTGAAAATGGACCATAGAAAACTGAATGGTGCGAGCTAGAGATCTTGTCGGTAGAGGTACCAGCAACTGACGCCGAGCATGACAACGATGAAGCCTAGATTGCTCCAAATCGGAGTCCAAGGGTCGATGGTAGTCTTGGGGCCTTCCAAGTCGCTTCGGTCGATTTCGAGGGACTTGTTGTTTGGGTTTCTCAAAACGTACTCGATGGTTTCGTTGACCGCTGCCGGCTTGGGATTGATCTGGTAGAACGGGTTGATGATGTATTGGAAGATCGATTCCGCGACGCTGTAGCGTGGTCGAATTGAGGTAAGGGATTTGTTTGCCGCTAGGTCCCATAGGTCGGCAGCTCCGATGGAGTGAGCGATCCAAAGGGCGTTCTGTTGGTTGAAATGGATCGCGTTCCCGGATCCTTGGCCGGCAATGGCTGGTTTACGAGCCTGTTCGCCTTGAGCGTCCAGTTGCCAAATGAATCCATCGGTGGTTAGCAGCAAGAACTGTCCGGTGTGATCGACTGCGATTTGCTTGATCGTTACCGGGCCGATTTCCGTTATCTTTCGTTGGATCGTCATCGTCTTCAACTCGACGATGATGGGTTCCAAGCCTGTTGGGCAAAGCACGCAGAGGGCATCGTTGTTCGCGAGGATCGCTACTTTTTCGCTGGGGAATGAGAACTCACCGGCGGGGGCTTCCTTGTTTTTGGCTTGCGCTTTTGTTTGTCCGACTTGCAGGGTCCCTGCTTCTTCTAGGGCAGCACCATTGGATTTGAAGAGATAGATTTTTCCGGCGGAATAGACTGTCGTGTTTTCGAACGAGGGTGAAACAAACAGATCCATCGGTTTCGCAAAGCGTTGTTCCTTTTTCGTGAGGTTGACGAACGCGAGTCCTTTGGATGGGAGCCCTAGGTTGAAAGCGCCGAGAAGCGACTTTTGTTGTTCCGCGTTGGCGGCTGATTCTGCATCATATCGGTAGATACCGTTTTCGCTGAACACGCCGAACGAATCCTTCCATGCGAAAATGCTTTGCGAGTCGGCAGGAAGATCGGGGCCGCTATCGAGTCGGCCATCCTCCCAGACTTTCGATGGGTAGGATTTGTCCTCGGGGTCGATCAGGTCTGGTATGTGCGCTAGTTGCAACGTCAAGTCTTGTCCGCTGCTCATGCCGAACGGCAATCGCATAGTACGGCCAAAGTAGAGCGATTTCTCGTTCTCGATTGCGATTGGGCCGAGGAGCTTTTGGCCATCGACTTCGCCGAACCCCGTTTTCCATTGTTTGGACTTTTCGTCCCAAAATTGGATGCGTCCTTGCAGAGTCGAAATGATCGGCGCGTTGGCGACTGAGTAAATGCGTTGTGTTTGGTTTTGGATATGGAGGAACAAGTCAAAGTAGAAATGGATCAAGCCGACGCCGAAGCAAACACCCCAGAAAAGGGCAGTCACCACTACGCAAATGATTGGGTTTTTCCAAATCAGTCCCACGAGAGCGGAGACCGAGTAAAAGATCATGAACGTGAAAATAAACAAAGGTATGCACCAGAGAATGCCAATGTTCCAGATGCCGAGCCTGGTGCCAGCATATAGGTATAGTCCTACCAGTAGGAAAACGATATTGAAGGCGACGAAGGTACAGCC
>CAIXME010000863.1 GCA_903920425.1 uncultured Pirellula sp.
AATCAAGATCACGCATCGGTTGTTGTTTACCTCTAGTCTCAGAAAGACAAACGGTAGCAGTAACAGGGGCGCAGCCAAAACACTGCGACTTCAAGACCCGCGTTTCCGGCGGCTCCGGGGCAATGATTTGTTCGATTCCGGCTTCACGAGAGTTTGTCCTGCCCAATCGGGCGCAGCCTGTGGGCTTGGCGTTAGATCGGTGAAGTCAGCAATCAGCTTATCCTGATCCTTTACGCGACGGAACAGAAGCCCACCACGCGAAAAAATAAGGTGGTAATCGTGATCTCGCCCGCACCAATCGGCGTCAGGTATGTCATCTGTTGAATGATGCAGAGGTGTGTCCCAATCGTTACCTGCTACATTGACTCCCAGAGCAGGGAATTCTTCGAGAGGTGGATGATGGACGCCTCTGAGAGCAACCGTTCCATCATCGACGAAGCGCCCACCTCCTCCGTATGTCTCGCCCTGGGGCCAGACAACGAGGGCCTTTAACCAGGGTACGCGACTGATCGCCGTCCAGGAATCGCTGAATTGAGTTCGGAAGCGACTTCCTTGATGGACGAAATACAAAAAGAGCTTCCCATCCGGCGAGATGTCGCATTTGTCTTCGTAAATCCGACCCTTTATCCATGCCCCGTGATCAAATTTGTCTACGCGCATGTCCCACCGGATCACGTGGTACCATCGCGATGGCCCACGCCGCAAAATCACAGCGGTGGGTTCACTTCTCGCGGTTATGATGAACAGTTTAGCCATGGCGTCGAACGTGTAGCGATCTATCCCGATTGTAGTGAAGCGGAGCCATGGGAAAGATCGAGCGTTGGTCCAATTCGTTTCACCGTGGCGTCCTCTGCGAACCCTACTAGAATTCGCCGTCATCGTTGAGTACCAGTTTATCAGCTACGTTGCGTTCTTGGTAATTTCCTGAGACCGTCTAGGCAACGATTGTTCAGTTAATGCCTATCGATGCTTACCCGTTTTGCTGGCGATAGTCGTTGCACCGCATGCATCGCAATGGTGTGCTTTGCTGAAATACCAGGGATTCATAAGCTCAATTACTTTCTTAGGATTCGTTCGCTTGAACACCAGGTCTGTCGCGCCCCAGCCAAATACAGACATGTTGTAAAACGACTTTTTTAGATAAACCTCACCTTCATCCATTGGAGCGTCACAAACAGGGCATTTCATGTTTCGTTTCTTTCGACGAACTTCAGCCATCACCGGGTGGCGGGAGTTGATGTTAAATTACGAATCCGCCGACCATCGCTACTCCGGTGCATGGGGTGGACTTAGCATTCTAAAATCTCAGTTTGCTTCTGCGTCAATCAAGGCGATTATTACAGATTTGTGTTTGCGATTTCTAGCGTGCTGAAGAGGCGTACGTCCTTGATGCGATTTCGAATGAACATCCCAACCATTCTCGATCAACATTTCCACAAATCGTAGGTGGCCTTCCCAAGCGGCAATACCAAGTGCCTCGGGCTGAAGTCGTGGATCAGCCCCGTTTTGAAGTAACAGGGTGGCAACGTTTTCGTGATTACGAGATATCGCACACGTCAATGGGCCGTGTCCGTGACGGTCACGATGATTCACATTTGCGCCGGCGCGAATCAATGCTCGAGCCACATCCGCACGTCCATGAAAGGCTGCGATGTGCAGCGCCGTGCCACCCATTTTGTTTGCAAAGCAAGGATCAGCACCGAATTTGAGGAGAGTGCGGCAAATCCGGAGATCGATCGAGCTGGTGCAGGCCTCACGGAGAACGAAATCACCGTCCACCATGACAAGATTCGGGTCTGCTCCGGATTTGAGTAACAAGTTCACTGTGGATACCTGATTCTCGCGAACGGCGTACAACAGAGGGGGCTGCCGAAATTCGTTTGTTTCATTGATGTTGGTGCCAAGCGAGATCAAAAGCCGAACGATTGGCAGGTGCCCTCGTTCGGCTGCCAGCATCAGCGGTGTCTCGCGGGCGGGACGGTTCTTCCGTTGAGGCAAGCGAACTTGGACGCTCGCAGCCCTTTGCAGCTGGGCGCGAACCGCCTTGATGTCTCCACTCATGAGCGACTCGACTAGTAGGCTCAATTCCGAACGTGCCCCCTTTTTCATTCGACTATAGCCTGTTTGCAATTGAAGCCGCAACCAGTTTTGTCGACCGCTAGTAGCGACGACGAATAGGGTAGAGCCCCGATGAAATGAACCTCAGATTTCACAGATGACCACGGATAAGCTTGAACTTTGGCAGTAGCCATCTGAGTTATCCGTGCCATCCGTGGTTAAAT
>CAIXME010000864.1 GCA_903920425.1 uncultured Pirellula sp.
CAGTTTTGGTCCGGTCCGCAGCGCGCCAGCCCGTAGTCCTTCGCTGTGGCCTGATATTTCCGAAACCATTCGGTCGATGTGTACATCGAGCTGTGGGAATGCGATGGGGATCCCAGCGTTATCCAGCTCCGTTTTGATGCTGTAGACAAGTTTGTCCCGTACATCACTAAAGTCGGAGGTCTTTGCCCAAACCCGAACGATCCAGTCTACGGACGATGCTCCCAAGCCCACCAAGATGACTTGCGATTTCTGATCCGCGTTTTCGATAACGCTGGCAGCAATCGAGGCGATTGATTGTTGTAAAGCACTTCGCGTTTGGTCCATATCCGCCGCATACGCGACGCCGACAGGTACTTCGATTCGTCGATTTGGGTGGTAGGTGATGTTCTCGATCGTGTGTCCAGCGATGGCGCTGTTAGGAATAATGAGACGGCGATTGTCTGGAGTGTCCACCGCTGTCGTGAACAGGTCGATTTCAAATACTTTGGCAGCGATGCCGTTGGCCACCACCATGTCTCCAACTTTGAACGGTCGGAAGACCATCAGCAGAATCCCGGACGCAAAATTCGAGAGGGTTCCTTGGAATGCGAGTCCGATCGCAAATCCAGCAGCCGCAATCACGGCCGCAAAGCTAGTGGAGCGAACGCCGAAGTAGTGCAGGACATAGATGAATCCGCACGCGATCATTCCGCGGTAAACCAGCTTCTCTACGAAGCAACCCAGCGTTTGGTCTACGCGTCGGTGTATGGGGCTCGATACCAGTTTGGAAACGTATTTTGCGATAAAGTAAAAACCAGCCATGATCACCAACGCGCTGAGGGCTGGCGTTAGCACATGGATGCCGATTTCGATGAGACCTTCGAAATTGCCTTCCGTCGCTTGTTTCACTGCTTGCCATGCTTTTTCCGCAAGCTTTTGCGTGGTCAAATCAATTGCACGCTCTACTTCTGTTGCCTTGTCGTCCATGAATCATCCTTGCGAAGACCAACCAGCCGCTACTAAAAGCTATCGCTAGCTAAACGTATTGGAAATCCGTTTCCTGATTACTCTATAAACGTTCTCGGCGCGAGCGTGAAGAGCGAGTTTTCGCGAAGGTGTCCAGCTCGGTAGAAGTTGCTTAGCTCTGCAGTTTGTGTCTTTCGACGAGGGACGCGTTCACTTTGGCAATATAATCTCTGCCGCGTCCGGTAAACGGATGGGCCAGATTGAAATAGAGGATGTACCAGATGGCCGCGATTCCATCCATAGTCCAAATTTTTTTTCCTTCCTCATAGGTGCGGCCGTAATACGAGATCGGGACTTCGTACGTGCGAGCACGGGTCTTGCAAACCATGGCGGTGATCTCTACCTCCATGCCGAACCCTTTGCTGCATAACTCCATCGGGAAGATGACATCGCGATGAAACGCTTTGTAGCAAGTCTCGATATCGGACATATTCCGGTTGGTCAAAACATTGCTTAGGCAAGTTAGAAATGTATTGGCCAAATAATGGTAGTAGTACAGCACACGTGACGCACGTTTGACGAGGAACCGGCTGCCATATACCACATCGGCAACGCCTTGGAGAATCGGGGCGATAACGTCTGGAATTTCGTCAGGGTCGTACTCCAGGTCTGCGTCTTGAACGATGATCACATCGCCGGTGGACTCGGCAATCGCTTTCGAGATCGCTGCTGTTTTGCCTTGGTTTTTGGGGGTGGCGAACAGTTTTACGGTTTGGTGCATCTCGCAAAAGCGGCGTACGATTTGGGCCGTTTGGTCTGTCGAACCGTCATCTACAACGATGATTTCTCGCTCGTCCAAAGGTAGCGAAATCAGTTTTTTGAGGACGCGTTCAATGGTAGCTTGTTCATTGAATGCGGGCACAAGAATCGAGACTTTCAAAGCGATAGCTCTTTCAACGAGTTAGATCAATTGCCCGCGGGCGTCCACAGGCATTAAGGTAAGTTTTCCGTGTTCCAGTAGATAGAACTCGCTTTGCAAATTGACGCATACGCAAATATGGTTGGGGATGATCCAAACCCGGTCGCCGACTCGTGGGGGTTTGTATTGTTCTTGTTGATCGGATGGGATAATGACTTCGCCATGTTCTTCGCTTAAACGACCTATTTTGGCAGTTGGGTACTCGACTACATAGCCAAACCCCGAGTCTGGGTCTCGAGCGTTTCTATCGCTTGAGAGCGTTTTGCTTCCCGCGTCGACGATGAATTTGTTTCGTTCGGGAACACTCACCACCGTGGCCAGAACTCGACCGGCGCACTGTTCGATCTGGCAGACGCCCAGACGAACTTCGTTCCAGTCGTTGTAAATATACGTACCAGGTCGGATTTCGTTCAGAAACTTGTTGCGATGGGACTGGTTTGCTGTCGGAGTTGAGCCGCCAGAGATCGTTTTGGCCTCGATTCCCGATCGGTGTAGCGAATCGATGATGCCTCCAAGTGATTGTTCATAATTGCTCCATAGATCGTTGGACGAATCCGGAACGATATGGCCCGGAAAGCACATCAGGCCTTCGAAAGTCAAATGGCTTTGATGGGAAACGTGTTGGCACAACGCGATCGCTGCGCTCGGATCGACAATGCCTGTGCGGTGAAAACCGACGTCGACATCGACCAGAATCCCAAGTCGAACGCCTGCCTCGCGGGCTGCGCTTTGTAGGATTTCCATGGCAGCCTCGGAATCGACGGCTACTTGGACTGCGTTATCGCGGGCTAAAGCGACCAGCCTTTTTACGCGGGCTGGTCCAATGGCGGGGTAGGCCAACAGTAGATCCTTGGAGGCGCCGGACATCTTTTCCGCTTCTCCCACCTTGGCCACGGTCAGTCCAGCAGCACCAGCCTCGATCTGCCATTTCGCCATCGCGATCGATTTATGGGTTTTGGTGTGAGGCCGCAAACGCAGGCGATGCAGATCGCAATACTGCTGCATCGCCGCGATATTCTGACGAGCGATTTCCGCTGAGACGATCAGAGATGGTGTTGGTTGATCGGCATCCAAAAGGGGCCATTCCATGTCGATTTCCAAACGAAAGGGGATCCTGCGGCGAAGTTCGATGCGTTTCCGAAATCGCTTAGTAGAACTGTTGGTGGATCGGTTTGATGACCACTTCTGGGACGTGTACTCGTTGAGGTAACGCTGCCAATCCGACGACTACTTCTGCGATATCCTCTGGGCGAAGGATCTTTTGACGATGCTCTTCCGTCAATGGCGTGGGGCGTTGTTCCAGAATTGGCGTGTCTACTTCGCCGGGATAGACATTCGTAACGCGAATGCCTTCGCCACCCACTTCGTTGGCAACGCAGGTGCCCAGCGCAGTCATCGCGAATTTACTGGCGGCGTATGCGACGCCACCCAGGGCGATGGCTCGCTTGCCTGCGACGCTCGAGATGTTGATGATCGTGCCGTTCTGGCGAGATCGCATTTGTGGCAAGACGGAGTAGATGCAGTTGTAAGCGCCGGTGGCATTGATGGCCATGACTTGATCCCATTGTTCGGGAGCCATCGTGTTGATCGAGCGATTCTTGATATTGACGCCGGCTGCGTTCACCAAGATGTCTACTTGCCCAACGGTTTTTTCGAACCATTTAAAGAACGATTCTACGCTGTTTCGATCTGCCACATCCACGGCGAGCCCTACGATTCCTTTGTCTGAGGCTTTAATGGCATCAGCAATAGCCGAATCGCGACGGGAGCCAATTGCGACCTTTGCGCCGTGCTGGGCGAAAAGGTTCGCAATTGCGAATCCAATCCCGGTGGCGCCGCCGGTTACGATGACATTCTTGCCTTGAAGGGATGTCGTATCACTCATTTGAAAATTTGGGGGTAAGTGTTGTTGGTGAAAGTCGAATCCTTTTGGGATCGGCTGCGAATAAGGGGACCGAAGAATCGCAAAACGCTACAATTCGGGAGTGTTCAGAGCAAGTTTTTGCTTACACGAAAATCCTATCCTCGTCTTCATTCGGTTCTCAAGTGCAACATTCTAGCAAACCTCAAGTCGTTGTGATCGGAGGTGGGTTCGCAGGCATGGCATGTGTTCGGGCTCTTCGCCGTACGGATGCCGACATCAAGCTCATCGATCGCCGAAATTTCCATTTATTTCAGCCTCTGCTTTACCAAGTCGCTTCCGGTGGATTGTCACCAGCCAACATTGCTGCACCTTTGCGCAGCATCTTCAAGCGGCAGAAAAACGCGCAAGTATTGCTCGGTTCCGTCGAGACCTTTGATACCGTCAATCAAAAAGTGATTTTGGAGGATCAAACGCAGGTTTCCTATGACTATTTGTTGGTTGCCAGTGGATCAACCCATCACTACTTTGGTCGAGACGCCGAATGGGAGCATCTTGCTCCCGGATTGAAGACCATCGAGGATGCAACAGAAATTCGACGTCGAATCCTATCGGCATTCGAAAAAGCAGAACGGACCAACGATCCGGTCGCTCGTGCCGCTTTCCTTACTTTTGTTATTGTTGGAGGTGGTCCGACCGGTGTTGAAATGGCCGGTGCGATTTGCGAACTGTCCCGACAAACGATGAAGAATGAATTCAGGGACATCGATCCCAGTTCTGCCCGTGTCGTTTTGATCGAGAATAGCAAGTTGGTATTGGATCGTTATCACGAGTCCCTCTCGATTGCTGCGGCAAAGGATCTCAAAGCACTCGGTGCTGAGCTGTGGAACGAAACGAGGTTGACCGAGATCCATTCGGACCACGTTATCGTCAGCCAATCAGGAACACCCAAGCGTTTGGACGCTTGTACGGTCATCTGGGCCGCGGGCGTGAAGGCTTCGGTATTGGGAAAAAAGATTGCCGAGGCAATCAACACACCAGAATGCATAGATCGGGCCGGACGAATCCTAGTGGACACGCAATGCTCGATCGCCAGCCATCCGAGGATCTTTGTCGCCGGCGATTTGGCTGCTTTTCCTACTGCGGATGGAAAGTCATTACCAGGAGTTGCACCGGTAGCCATGCAGCAGGGGGCTTACGTTGGAAATCTCATCGCAAACGAGATTCGAGGTCAGCGACCGGTGAAGCCGTTCCGGTATTGGGACAAAGGGAACATGGCTACGATAGGTCGCTCAAGTGCGGTAGTCGAATCGGGAAGGATGCGGCTGACAGGCAAGATCGCTTGGCTCGCATGGCTCTTTATCCACATCCTGTACTTGGCTCGGTTCGAGAATCGCGTCCTCGTTATGTTCCAGTGGTTTTGGAATTATGTGACACGCAATCGGACTGCGCGGTTGATCACTGGTGAGCCGAATGACGAATTGCACACAAAATGACGGCTGGGGCACAACCGCCGACTCGTATTGAGTCGAGCGGGTTGGGCCGTTTCATGGCCAGTTCGTGTAGCGATTCGGTCGATTTACATAGGCCGATCGATTTACATCGGGCGGTCGCTACCATTGATGGCAGCTTCTTGGTAAGGAGTCATGTCCAATCCATCGATGAAGCTGGTCAAGGACTTGCTTCGTTGTGGATGTTGTAGCTTCTTGACAGCCTTGCTTTCGATTTGGCGGACGCGTTCACGAGTCACTTGGAAAATCTTGCCCACTTCTTCGAGAGTGTAGGCATAACCGTCAGCCAAGCCGTATCGAAGCTTGAGGATTTCTCGCTCGCGATAGTTCAGGGTTTGCATGGCTTCGTGGATTTGTTCCTTGAGTGTTTGCTGATTGGTTTCGTATAGCGGATCATCATCTCGGTAGTCTTCGAGGAATTCGCCGAAGAAACTATCTTCATGGTCACCAACTGGCTGGTCGAGAGACAATGGTTGGCGAGCCATTTTGATAACAACTCGTGCATCATCGAGGGAAAGACCAGCTCGTTCTGCTGTTTCTTCGACGGAAGGTTCGCGACCGAGTTCTTGGATCAAATCGCGAGTCACTTGGCGAACCTTGCTCATGGTATCGATCATATGAACAGGGACGCGGATGGTGCGGCTTTGATCGGCGATGGCTCGGGTGATCGCTTGGCGGATCCACCATGTTGCGTATGTCGAGAACTTGAAACCTCGTTCGTATTCGAACTTGTCAACTGCTCGCATCAAACCGGTGTTTCCTTCTTGGATCAAATCCAAGAAGCTCAAACCGCGGTTGCGGTATTTCTTGGCGATCGAAACAACCAATCGCAAGTTGCCAGCGGAAAGCTCTCGCTTGGCTGCATCGTATTGGAGGCGATGCATTTTGACGCGACTGCATCGGCGAGCGAGTGTGCTCGGTGTTTCGTAGGTGATTCGCATTAGGTAGCGAAGTTCTTCTTTGAGCTTGGCAACCGAAACGCCGTCGGAGAAGCCTGTTTCTTGGGCTGCGTCGATGCGAGCCTTGATGGTTTTCATTTGGGCATCGATGGTGTGCAGCTTGGCGAACATTGGCTCAAGACGATTGGTACGAAGATTCATTTCTTCGATCAAGCGAACAGCCTTGTTGCGTCGGCAAACCAAACGCTTCCAAGCTTGATGTCGCTCGTCCATTGGCAAGCTCTTGTTGATAGCTGCGTAGTAATCGCCGTGGTTGCGTAGCAACAAGTGCCTGAGAGTTTTGATGTTGGGACCGATGCGTCGCATGATCGCAACCTTTTCCGTAGCGTTGGTAACGCTGACTTCAATGGTTCGGTCTAGGCGAAGCTTGCTGTCGCGAACTTGTTCTAGCAGTTTCGTTGCACCTTGGAGCATGAAATCGGAAGCAAGCATCCATTGGCGATAGTCAGCACGGGTCAGTTCGATTTTGCGAGCTGCACTGACTTCTTGTTGGCGAGTGAGCAATGGGATCTCTCCCATTTGCATGAGGTACATGCGGACTGGATCTTCGGTCGCATCAACGACTTCATGGTCATCGGAGTCAGGAAAGAAACCGTCGCCCGATTCGTCGTCGACGAGTGCTTCTTCGTCGGCTTCGATTTCGGCGTCAGCGTCTTCTTCCTCTTCTTCTTCGAATCCAAAACCTTCTACCTCGTCCCCCACGAACTCACGGTCTTCGCTAATATACGAATAACCTGATTTGCTGCCTGATTTTTTGTTGGATCGATTGTTTGATCGCTTGGTCATGGCTGAGTTTGTCTCGTTGGGGGTGACTAGTTGAGATGCGTCCGATTCGCATCAAGTTCCGATTGATGGAAAGATTTCTATTGCACTCCCCGTGCCGACGAATTAAGGAAACCGCCCAAGCACGAATATCTCCAGTGTTTTCATTGGTCGAAATGAAAATGGGGATCGTTGCCATTTCTGAAATGATGCCTAGAAACCACACCCGCGCCGTTGCACGAATACAACATGTTTCTGAAAAACTACGTACTTGGCACCGTTTTGAGACTCATACGGGCCAGGGCCACGCGGCTGTGGACACGGTTCCCGATGGTTTGCGTTTTGGCCATTGCCCTGCTGGCGGTCGCTATGCAGGAGTTCATTGGAGATCTGTGGAGTAAATCGCTGTTCGGCGTCTTTTCGGCACTGTGTGTAGTCTCGTTTATCAAGTGGGTGAGGCAAGCCAAGGATGCATGGATCTGGATACCGGCGACCGTTTTGGTTGGTATTTCATTGTTCATAAGCTTTTGCCACTCAATCTACAAACGGGATGCAGACCAACGCATGGTTAGCTGGGCGGAAAACACGGCCGCGATCATGGAAATGGATGGGCTGGAAACGGTCACTTGGCAACCCATCGCATTTCGAGGTGTCGTGGAATCCGCCTTTCGATTTCGCAAGGCGGTACTGCCTGGCCAACCCACGGATACTACGACGATCGGAGCGCCAGAGAACGTGGATTGGCAATCCTTGACCGTTGTCCAAGTAACCGGCATTCGTGTGAAAGGGGTTTGGGAACCTAGGTCGCTGTGGATGCCTCTGGCTATCGATGGGAAAATCACCGACTGCTTTCCTGGTGATGTCGTTGAGGTGTATGGGCAGTGGCGATTGCCGAGCAAACCTTCGAATCCAGGTCAATTCAACCAAGCGAAACGCTTCGCCGAGCTAGGTTATTCCGCTCAGTCTCGCACCGATTCCGGGGAACAAATCAAACGCGTGGGGGTGAGCAATCGATGGCGGCTCGATCGGCTGCTTGCCCAAGTCTCTGGGCACGCGTTAAGAGCGATTGAGCAGCACGTCATCCTCCGACAATCGGAACTGACGGCTGCGCTGGTGTTGGGCCAGCGAGAACAAGCTGAGTGGCGACTGCAGGAAGAGTTGCTGGCTACTGGTTCGATTCACATGTTGTCCATCTCAGGGATGCATATCGAAATGGTGGCGTTGGCGATGTTGTTGGTTGGGAGCTACTTTCAATTGCCCCGCAAACCTCTGCTCGCTGTCGTCTGCGTCATGGTAATCGCGTATGCGTTGCTGTGCGGTGGCAATCCACCGGTTGCGAGGGCAACGCTGATGCTCACTGGGCTGTGTGTCGCCAAATGGAACGGATGGCGTTTCTCAAGTTTGAACTTTCTCGCCTTCGCCGGATTCCTGTTGATACTGTATCGGCCGAGTGTGGTATTTGAAGCGGGGACGCAGTTATCCTTTATGGCTGTGGCAGTGCTTATCTTGTCCGCAAGAGGTCCTGCACGCCGTCAGCCACCGCTGGAAAAGCTGATCGATTCCAAATCTTCGGCTGCGTCGCGAAACCTGCGCGCCATGGCGGTGTGGGCTCGAGAAATGTTGCGAACCAGTTTTTGGGTATGGTTCATCACGGCCCCTTTGGTGTGGTCGACATTTCATGTGGTCAGTCCGATCGCCATCCTACTGAATCTGTTGCTCTGGCTACCCATGTTGGTTGCCTTGATCGCTGGATTGGGGCTTGTCGTTTTCGGCTGGTTACCGCCGGTGGCGTGGCCGCTCGGTGTTGCATGCGGTCTGTCGCTTTGGATTGTCGACGTGCTGGTCGGTTGGGGAGAGCTTGTGCCGACCGGGCATTTTTGGCTGAGATCGCCTCCGGCCTGGTGGCTGTTTGGCTTTTACGCGGTGGGGATCGTTACTTCTGCCTCGCACGGTGTAAAACGGGCGTCGAGCCGCCGTCGTTTGATTCTGGTTTTGGGTGCATGGTTCGCGTTGGGCGTGCTCATTCGACCGACAGAAGATACGATTTCGCGATGGACTGGACCTTCAGAGCGAAAGTTCTGTCTCACCTTTATCGATGTTGGTCACGGCACCAACATCCTCATGGAAACGCCGGATCAAAATTTCTGGATGTATGACGCTGGGCGATTGGGTGATCACCAACGCAGTTATCAGGTCATGGTCGATGCGCTGTGGGCGATGCAGATTCCTCGCCTAGACGGTTTTGTTTTGTCCCATGCCGACTCGGACCACTACAACGGATTGTCGGGCATCGCCAAACGGTTTCAGATCAAAAATCTATACTCCACAGAACAAGTATTTCAGCATAGCAGTCCATTGCTCAAGGAAAACCTGGATGCTGCGAAGACAAATGGGGCGAAATTCAAAGCGTGGAGGAAAGGAGACTATCACTACGGAGCGGACTGGAGTTTTCTCGTGATGCACCCGCCATCGCAAGGTGTCGAGGGAACGGACAACGCCAACAGTCTTTGTTTGATGCTCGAATATGCCGGCAGAAGGGTACTCTTGCCGGGTGATTTAGAGCCACCAGGTATGCAGTTGCTCGTCGCCCAAGACAAAACCAAGGTAGATGTACTGATGGCGCCCCATCACGGTTCGTTGAATTCCAAATCGGATAGCTTGCTCGCGTGGTGCGATCCGAAAATGATCGTGATTAGCGGCTCGCATCGAGCCGTTTCGCCTCGAGTCTTGTCCTCGTTCGCAGCCGACGATCGCAAGGTCTTTGTGACGGTGAGAGACCATGCAATTCGAATCGAGATCGACAGCCAGGGAGACATCGTGGTCAAGCAATGGCTTGCGGATCGATGGTCAAATGTGCCATAAATCATGTAGGAATGAACCCAACGACTGCCGCCGAAGTATCCCTTTTGTGGTGGGAGCGGGGGGCCTCGCCAGCTGCGAAGGAAAGAATTAATGCTTGCACACAATTACGTGCTAGCATTTCAGCCTCATACTAAATGTAGCCATAGGTTTGCAAAACCGTTTGGCACCGGATAAGGTTCTCGTTCATGGAATCGCAGGTTTGATTCCCGCAGTCAACCTGTGATAGGTAAGAGTTTCGGAATCCAATAACGCTCACAAACCATGCTCTGTCTTTAACGAGAAAGAGCGGTCGATGAAAGTCAGGTTTCGGTCGAAATTGCTTGGTTAGGATGGAATCCTGACCTGCATACGAAACAAGGCTTCGGGCGGTTTGCAACGTGTTACTGGACCAGGCACTGTATTGTAACTGTCAAGTATTGTTTGCGATATGCAGCAATGTTTATGGTTCACTCTGGTGCCGTGCACCGATCTCTTTGTCCGTCCGCTGCGACACGTCACTATTTCATTTAGGAGGATCCTACATAATGAACCAACGGCCGCTCATTGGTTTGAATTGCGATTTCCGTGGTGCCAATCAAGGCACACCTGCTTACTGCTATCTCGCAGCAGGGTACTTTGACTCGATCGCCAATGCTGGCGGTATTCCTATCTTGGTTCCACCGATGGCGGATCAAGCAAGCTTGGAGCAAATTCTTGATCGACTAGACGGCTTTGTGCTTGTCGGTGGTGGCGACTTGGATCCTCGCAACGATGGATACATGCTGCATAGCTCGGTTCGACCTATGGAAGCACGTCGAGAAGAATTTGATCGACGATTGGCGCAAGAGATTGCAAATCGTCAAATGAGTTTGATGGCAATCGGCGTTGGTTTGCAACTGATCAACGTCATTCAAGGCGGCAATCTGTTCTATCATTTGCCAATCGATATGCCTTCGGCAATTCCCCACAAAGATCCTCATGATCCTAACCACCGCCACTCGCTCGTAGTCGAGTCGGATTCCATTCTTGGCCGTGTTTATGGCGAAGGCGAAATTCGAGTGACGAGCCGGCACCATATGGCCATCGATCGACTTGCAGACTGTTTTCGAGTAACCGCGAGATGCCAGGATGGCGTAATCGAAGGTATCGAAAGCGTTCTCGATGATTGGTTTGTTTTCGGTTGCCAGTTTCACCCCGAATCGCCGGCTGCTAGTGCACTCGACATTCGAATCTTCGAAGAATTCATCGAAGGCATTCTGGCCAAATCCGGACAGGTCCAATTGGCGGCAGCGTAACTGCCCCCTGCCCATGAATCCATTCCCGCTCGGCGTCCGATTCGGCACGCCGTCCTAGAACGAAATATCTTGCACTGGATGCAAGGCGCAGGTGTGTTTTATTCATCAATTCTTGCGATGCAATAAAACTCATGGCTGTGCAGGGCACGGAAGCCCGATTTCGTTCTATGATTGCAGTGCCCGCGAAATAAACGAAAATGGCGAGACCAACTCATCGTGAGTTGGCCTCGCCAAACGGGAAAGGGAGATGAGCAGTAGTGGTGTTGCAAGATGCCACTACCGCCTTCAAAAACTAGGTTCATGGTGACTTCTTTGCAAAAAAAATTGGCTCAAAAAGATAGGCCCTGCATTTTCCAATGGGCTTCCTGGTCCATCTGTAGCAATTCTGACGCGTATTTGCTCACCTCGGGCATGCAGCACTCTCTCGTTTTCTTTGTCTTGGTGCTTTTTGCTGGGGCAATTGGCTGCGTTCCTCGCAAAGAAAAGAGTGTCGTGCTCTATTCCGCAGCGGATCGCGAGTTCGCTACCCCTATTCTCGATGCCTTTGATCGAAATAACACAGGGACAGAAGTGTCTCGACAGTTCGATGTTGAAGCGTCTAAGACGCTTGGCTTGGTTACTCGCATCGAACGAGAGAAAGATCGACCGCGTTGCGACGTCTTTTGGAATAACGAGATCATCCATACTATCCGCTTGCAAAAACAAGGGTTGCTCGCAAAACACCGTTGGCAAGTGCCAGACTCTTGGCCCAAGAACTATCGGGCCAAAGATGGAACATGGATTGGGTTCGCAGCACGAGCGCGTGTCTTGCTCGTCAACAAAGAGAAACTACCCGACGCAACCAAATGGCCCAAAAGCGTCTTGGAGCTTGCTGATGCGAAATGGCATCATCGCGCAGGTGTAGCCTATCCGCTATACGGTACCACTGCGACTCACATGGCAATAATTGCATCGCATGCAGAGTCGATCGCCTGCAGCGAGCCAGCCTATTCTGCTTCGTCAGCCGGCAAGAGTGTTATCGATGTTTCCAAGTGGACGAGCGCAATGGCCGAACATGCAGTTGTGCTTGGCGGAAACAAGCAGGTCGCATTAGCAGTCAGCAGCGGCGAATTGGATTGGGGACTCACGGACACAGATGATGCGGTGATTGAAATCGAGAGTGGGCGACCGGTTGCTTTGGTGTTTCCCGATCAAGAGGCTGGTGGCTTTGGAACATTGTTCATTCCCAACACAGTCTCTATTCTTGCAAAATCACCCAACCCGATTGCCGCCTCTGCGTTGGCCGATTATTTGGTCAGTGAAAAGGTAGAGGGGCGGTTGGCGATGGGGAATAGCGCGCAGTTTCCTATTTGGCCTGAGGCGAAACAGCGATCTCGACTCGAGGGCGATGCCAAGGTCCGCTGGGCCGAGATCGACTTTGAAAAGGCGGCAGAAGTATGGCCGACCGTATCTAGTTCTCTAAAAGAGAAATTCGACAGCAAGTAAGCACGCGACCGGCTGTTGCGGGATTGCTACGCAACAATTGCAAACCGAAATGTAATCGAGGGATTCCGGCAGTGCTGACACTCAACAATTAAGAGTTTTCACCACAGAGACACCGAGACACAGAGATTTCAAGAGTTCATTTTTTGGATCACAACTCTTCCCCGCGTCTCCGCGTCTCCGCGTGAAAGATCGAATCTGATCTGCACAATCACAATCCGAAGCGTAATCGAGGGATTCCGTCTGTGCTGACACTCAAGAATTAAGAGTTTTCACCACAGAGACACCGAGACACAGAGATTTGAAGAGTTCATTTTTTGGGATCACAACTCTTCTCCGCTTCCCCGCGTCTCCGCGTGAACCAGCGAATCTGTTCTGTACTATCACAAAGCGACGCGTAAGTGTTGAAGTTGCGCTGACTAGGCCTGAAGGGCCCGGCATATCCTATGCCGTGGCTGATAAGCCACGGTTCGAAGGCCAATCGAGTAGCGAGCCCTGAAGGGGCGATACATGAAAAAAGTGTGTCGGCCCTTCGGGCCTGAGATCCTTGAAACTGGCGGTCCGGTGCCTCGCGGCGCCTCGCGGCACCGGCAGAGGATGTGTCGGGCCTTCAGCCCTAAACACAAATGGCGCAAATTCAAAACGCGTAAGCGACGTGGGCAGGATTTCTCGTAGAGCGTCGGGTTGTGATTGCAACAACAGCCCGCTTGCGCCGTTGAGCTAACAAGGCGAGTGCCCCGGGGGTTTTTAGTTCTCTGCTCTTGCTATACTTCCTAGTCGCATACCGTTATTGGTCGCATACCGGACTGCTTGCGCCGTTCCGCTAACAAGGCGAGTGCCGATTTGTTCGCGATGCTTGATTAAGCTTCGTCGGACATAAAGGACACGACTTGGTCGATTGAGTTTGCGCCGCATGCAAGCATCACGATACGATCGAAGCCCATTGCGCAACCACACGAGTTCGGCATTCCCAATCGCATCGCATCAATGAGGCGATTTTGTATAGGCAGCGGTTTCTTTCCGTCGCGCACGCGTTGTTCGTTCGCCAAAATGGACCGCGACTGGAGTTGATCGGCGTCCAGCAATTCGTGGTAGCCGTTGGCCAGTTCCACTCCTTTGTAAAACGCTTCATACCGTTCGGCCGTTCGAGGGTCAGACGCGGATACTTGCGCCAGTGCGGCTTGAGAAGCGGGGAAGTGGCTTACGATTACCGGGGCCGTGAGTCCCAGCGTGTTTTGAACGCATTCGGAAAAGATCAAGTTCACCCAATCATCCCAGTCGTCGGACCAGTTGGGGGTGTCGACTAAGCCCTTGGTCAGGGCCCACTCGGCGAAGTCGCAGGGTTTCATTTCAAAGATTCGTAACCCAGTTGCATCGAAAAAGGCATCCTCGAATCGAACTCGTTTGGCTGCGTTTGTCCCAAGCAGCGTATGAAGTAGTTCGTCTAGCAGGGACAGTCCTCGCTCAAAATCCGCCCCCACATCGTACCACTCCGCCATCGTGAACTCAGGGTTATGGAGGCGACCAAGTTCGCCGTCTCGGAAAACGGGACCCACTTGATAGATACTGCCCATCCCTTTATGGAGCAAACGCTTCATAGACTGTTCCGGGGACGTCTGCAGGTACCAAGTCTCTGTTGGCCCACCGGGTAGTCGCATCGATACTTCGATGGGATCGAGATGTCGATCGATCACGGTGTCTCGTGAGAGTACGGGCGTTTGAACTTCGGTGAAAAGACGATCATCAAAGAACTGACGCAATTTCTTTAGCAGCGAAGCGCGTATCTTAAGGTTTTCGATCATGGATTGCGGACCACGTTGGGCGGGTTGGGAACGACAATAAAAAAACGCCCTTTTACTATTCGCAAAAGGGCGTTTTTGGTTGATCTTCGAGTTTGGCGATCGACTAGGTCGGCTTAACGCTCTTGTCGGACGATCCATCTTCTGGTTGTTCGTCGTACTTTGCTTCTGGCAAAGCTTGCGAAACAGGGGCGACCAAGAACTCGACTGCGAATTCGTCTGGTTCTGCCTTGAGGATCGAGTCGCCTTGGATGGTGTTGACGTTACCTGCATCAACAATTCGCTTGATGACGGTTCGTTCTAGGATTTGGTTGCGGAGAGCATCCATTTGTCCTGTGCGTTCTAGTTTTGCACGAACTTGTCGAGCGGACAGATCGCTTTGGTCAGCGATTTGTTCGATTTCGTCGTCGTACTCTTCTTCGGTTGGTTCGATTGAGAGAGACTCAGCAATCTTTTCCAGGACGAAGTGCTCACGCAGTGCATTTTGTGTAAGTTCTTCGGCGTTGCGACGCATGCCGTTGATCACAGAGCGGATTTGATCGTCTGTAAATCCATTGCGACGGAGTTCGAGAACGCGGCGTTGTAGTTCGCGTTCTGTTTGGCGTCGTACGAGCGATGGTGGCAATTCCCAAACAGCGCCTTCGGTGAGCTTCTTGGTGATTTGCTCGCGGAGGAGTTGGTTTTGGTAGTACTCGGCTTGCTTTTCAAGTTCGGTTTTGACGAACGTGCGGAGTTCTTCGGTGGAGTCGAATCCGAGAGACTCGAGAGTCTGGGCGTTCAAGCCTTCGACGTTGACGCGGCGAATTTCGATGATTTCGAATTCGACATCAACTTCGACACCTCGGAAGGCGGTGTTAGACGAAGTGTCCAAAACCTTGACCTTGGTGTTGAGTTTGTCGCCTTCTTTGGCTCCGACGATTAGTTCGCCGAAATTCTCGATGATGCAGTCCGCAAGGCTCAATCGCTTTCGAACTGTAACGAGTTCTTCATCGATCTTGCTAACTTGGCGTCCGTTGAGTGTGAATGTGGCGGACAAGACGACACGGTCACCAAGCGATGCTTCGCCGTCAAACGCTTCGCCTGCGGTTACGCGTTCGAGTGTTCGTGCGAGTTGTTGGTCAACTTCGGTATCGGTGATGGAATAGACAGTCTTGTCTAGAGCCAAGCCTTCCCATTTCGGTGTGTCGAATTCTGGTCGTACTTCGATTCGGAATTCGAAGGTGAAATCGCCAGCGTCTGGGAGTTTGACTGCTCCGTAGTCCATGTCAGGCTCGGAGATCGCTGAAAACTCGCCACCTTCGGTGATTTGTTGGAGCGAATCCATGACCAAGCTGCTCTTCACTTGGTCGGCAACGGTCTTCTTGAACCGATTTTCGAGAAGTTTCCGAGGGATTTTACCAGCTCGG
>CAIXME010000865.1 GCA_903920425.1 uncultured Pirellula sp.
GATGATCGGCATCGGGTTCCATGTGCCCGCTATGGCGCATGCAGACACGGCTCCGCTCACCGTGTTAGAACATATCCTCGGCACAGAACCGAGCGGGCGTCTCTATCAAGGACTCGTAAAAACAAGACTTGCGTCCTCGGTAATTGCTACGCATCAGTCAGGATACGATCCTGGACTATTCGGATGCTTGGTCTCCGTGAATCGCGAGGTACCGATCGAGAAAGTACGCGAATCTTTGAATGAGTTGATTGCCGCGATCGTGAGCGATGGCGTAACCGAAGAAGAAGTCAATCGCGCCATCCGTGAATTGGCTAACGCAAAAGAGGATGCGCAAACCAACGTGTCGGCCTTGGCCTATGAGATGAGCGATTGGGTAGCGTACGGCGATTGGCGTTTGTTCTTTGTCGATCGAGATCGATTGGAACAAGTCAAACCGGCAGATGTTCAAAGGGTTGCTTCTCTCTATTTCAAGGAAAGCAATCGCACCACGGGGATATTCGTTCCCACGCCGGAACCCAATCGTTCCGTTATCGCCCAGAGACCAAAGGTAGATTCGTTGGTTTCGGGATACACAGGTCGGGAATCTGTTTCCCAAGGAGAATCCTTTCTTCCCACTCCAGAGAATCTTGCAGCACGGACGATTCGAGGCAAATTGGAGTCGGGACTGAAGTATCTCCTGTTGCCGAAAAAGGTTCGTGGAGACAAGTTTTATTTGACGCTAACGCTGAGGTTTGGGAACGAAACCGAACTAGCAAATCCCAAATCCATCCAGGCTTGCAAGCTTCTAGGGGACATATGGATGCGGGGTACGGAAAAATATAGTGAGGCAGCATTGCAAGACACGCTGGATGAACTCAAAGCGGAATGCAATGTCGCCAGTGATGTAGGCTCCGTCACATTCCAAGTCTCTGGACGCAGCAATAAGTTCAGTGAAACAGTCGATTTACTAAACGAACTACTTTTGCATCCAGCGTTTCCAATCGATGAGTTTGAGCTGCTCAAGACTCAGAAGCGGGCTGAAATGGAGGCCATGAAAACCGATCCCAACAGCATTGCTGAAAATGCTATATCGCGCAAACTCAACCCTGTTTCATCGAACAGTATTCACTATGTCCCTACGATCGAAGAATTATTGGAGCGACTTGAAGCGGCCAAAGTAAGCGATGTAATCGAGATCTACAAAAAGCTCCTATCCGGGGCAAACGGGGAGTTGACCATTGTAGGTTCCTTCGACAAAGAGATCGCATTAAAGAAACTCAATGCAAGTACGACTAACTGGAAGTCGCAAGTGCGCTACGCTCGTATTGCGAAGCCATTTTTGCCTATCGAACCTGAAACACTTTCTATCGAGACGCCGGACAAAGAGAACGCGGTTTATATAGCGGCAACCAATCTGAACGTGCGTTCTGACGATCCTGATTGGGAAGCCATGTATATCGCGAACGATATTTTGGGTGGCGGTTCGCTGTCCAGCCGTCTTGGAGAACGAGTTCGAGAACAAGAGGGACTATCCTATGGAGTTGGAAGTCAATTCATTGCTCGCCATTTAGACCGCACCGGCGTCTTCATGACGTTCGCTATTACAAACCCCATGAATCGGGACAAATTGGTCCAAACCATCGACGCCGTCTTTGACGAACTGGTGGAAAAAGGGGTTACCGCAGAAGAGATCGAATCGTCTCGAACCAGCTACCTAAAGCAACTCGAAGAAACGTTGAGCAATGACACCCAATTGATGTCAACTTTGCATCAGTATCAAGAGTCCAATCGGGATGAGTCGTTCCTTTCCAGACGCCTTCAAAACATGAAAGCAGTCAGCAAGGAATCGGTGGATGCCATACTCAGAAAACTTTTGAACAACCGAAAGCTAGTCGTGGTAACAGCCGGAGATTTCGAGGGCAAAAAACCCGCAAGCAAATAACCGCAATCGTGCAGAAACGCCAAGGACTACTTTGCTTTGTCTCCGCTGAGTTGCCGAAGCATGAGTTCCTTGGAGGAAAGATTTCCGCAACAAGTGCCGTCACAC
>CAIXME010000866.1 GCA_903920425.1 uncultured Pirellula sp.
AAAGTTGCCCGCTGCGACCGTTCGTTTTCTCGGCTTGAATCAAGCCAACCAATTGGCCAGCCGATAGGCCATCATCATGACGGTTGCCTGTGGATTGCCACTGGTAACATTGGGGATGGCGGACGCGTCGCATACCCAAAGGCCATCAACTCCATGAACACGAAACCGACTATCCACGACTCCGGAGTCTTGGCTGCCCATCGCGCATGTCCCAACGTAATGGTAGATGGTCGTTGCAAAGCGGGAGATGGTTGCTGCGAGCTGTTCTGGGCTTTGGCGTTTCTCACCAGGCAGAATCTCCTCTCCAAGCAGAGAATGCATCGGTTCGCTAGACAATATGCTTCTGGTCCATTGGGCTGCGGCTATCATGTCGTTTAGGTCCTGTGCGTCCGAATGGTACCGTGGGTCGATGCTTGGCAAGTAGCGAGTCCCTTTGGTTGCGTCGTTGTTGGCGACCATGCGGATCATGCCTCGGCTTCGAGGCCGCAAGATGGTGACGCCGACCGACATTGCCTGCGTTGGCTCCTTGCGGGTCGGGTATTCTAAATAGTGCGTAGGAGTAACATGCCACTGGAAGTCCGGTAGGTTGATTTCTTGCGAAGCTATAGCCGGGTCCGCAGGTAATCTAAAGAAGCCACCCAATTCGGCGATGTTGGATGCTCGCGGTCCACTGCGATGTTGCACATATTCCATTCGCTGATCACGCGTGGGTTTTACGCGCAGCGATTCGTATTTCAAAAGTCTGCGGACGACCGGAAAAACCAAATGGTCTTGGAGGTTTTTTCCGACCGACTGCAAAGAATGTCTTGGGGGAATTCCCAACGCCAGCAACTCATCGGGATCTCCGATGCCGCTTTTCATGAGCACCAACGGTGAACGAACCGCACCGCCACAAAGTATGACTCCTTTGTTCGCGCCTATAAACTCGGCGTTTCCTTTGCTCTCCGCAATCGCAACGTTTACTCCCATTGCGCGACCATTGGAGAAAACGACCTCTTGCACTTCAGCACCGCTAGCGATGGCAATCTCGACGGTCGACGAACGGTTCCTGTGAGGCCTTAGCCATAGGTCGAATGCCGATTGCCTTCGTCCTTTGCGTTGTAGTCGCACAAATGGTCCGACCCCAAGCGTAGGCTGAGCCAGGTAATCGTTGGCTTCGATATCCAGTTTCTCGGTGGAGTACTTTGCGAATTGATCAAGTGCTGGGTGCAGTGCACTTTGGGCGAGGGGATCAATCTGGATTCTTCGTTCGATTTCAGCAAACGCGTCGTTCACGTCGGCTGTTGACCAGTCGTTTTGGGAATCGTTTGACTTCCAACAGGAGAGATCGTCCGGGTGGCACCGCATGTAGATCATCGCGTTGATAGCGGTGGAACCTCCGTATGTCTTTCCGGACGGCCATGGTATACGTCTGCCTGAAAGACCAGGTTGCGGCGTCGTTTGGTTTTGCCAATCGCAGGAGCCGCCAAAGGCGCGGGGGTACTGTGCGGGAACCTTGAGGTGAACCGAACTGGAAAGAGATCCAGCTTCTAAGATTTGGACTGAGCCGAGTCCAAGTTCCGCGATACGCGCCGCCAGAACACATCCTGCAGCTCCGGCGCCGACTACAATGTAGTCGGGACTTCGGAGTATTCGATTTGTTACTAAACCTGAGTTCAACGATCGCTCAATGCGTTACGCAGCAGCTCGCTCGGCATGTTGACGCTTTTTGTCTTCCATGCTTTGGAGGTCGACAACGTCCTTGGCCAAGCCAACAGCACGCATCATTCGGATGATCATGAATGTGAGATCGAATTCCCACCATTTGTGACCGTGCTGAGCCAATCGTGGGTGTGCATGGTGGTTGTTATGCCATCCTTCACCGTAAGCGATGATGGCTACCCACCACAGATTGCGGCTGTCGTCCTTGGTCTCGTAATTCTTGTAGCCCCACATGTGGGATGCGGAGTTCACAAACCAAGTGGTATGCAACACGGCAACCATTCGGACGCAGACTACCCAAACCAACCAAGAAACGGCAAGAGTTGGTCCACCGATCCAGTATCCCAGGCCAGTGACAGCTGCACCGAAGGCCAGGTGGATGCCGAGAAACCACTTCTCCAAGAATACCAAATAAGGTTGTTTCAAAAGATCTGGCACCCATTTCTTGGTGTAGCCAACGGGATCGCCATTGTCGGTGCTGAACGCAAGCCAAAAAGCGTGCGCCCACCAAGGGCCATCGTGTGGCGAGTGCGGGTCACCAGGCTGATCGCTATATGCGTGGTGCTTGCGGTGGTTGGCTGTCCAACTCAGCGGGCCACCTTCGCCTGCTAATGTTCCGATGGTTGCAAATACGTTCGATAGCCAGCGGGGAATCACCAAACCGGTGTGCGTTAGCAATCGGTGGAATCCCAAGCATATGCCAAGGCTGCCTGTCATCCAGTGGAATAGAAACGCGAGGGCCAATCCGCTGGGCGTAAAGCACCATGGTGCGTACAACGCGCCGACGTGCAAGGCGATCAACCAAGCAGCTGCGCCCCATTGGACATTCCATACTGTTGGAACTGGGGAAACCTTGGCTGCACCGCCCGTCGCAGGAACACCGGACAAAACGACGTCGTCCAGCATCGGTTGAGGCGTTGTCACCATCGTGCCTGCGTGGTGCTGATGTTGCTGATGGTTAGGAGTGTCCGCGTTTGCGTCTTTCGCTAACATGCAAGTGTTCCTGAAAAAGGGATAGAGTTGTATGTTTCCTTGCGGTGCACCCAAGCCTTTGTTTGGGTGCTCGTAGCCGCTTTGGATACATACATTAACGCCCTTTCCTCTCTGTGTATGTCCAGGATTCGTTCCTGGCGTGTCAAAGATATGTAAAACCTCGTTTACGTGTCGCTAACCCATTTGCAGGAAAGGCTTTGCGATTGCGATTTGCCTGCGGTTTTCTTTCGGAAAACTGCTTGAAACCAACACCGACGGACGCTTTCCTAAGCGATTTTGCCGCGTTTGGCGGTTCGGTAAAGCCAAAGGCCTAGCTGCAACTGACCGGCCCGTTCGCGATCAACCGACCAAGACGTGCATGGTTTAGGCCTAGGATCTTGAAAAACACCACCAAAAGCGAGTTTGGCGGGGCGCAGAGTTAGGCTGTCCGGACCATCGGGAGGGAGGTCGTTTTGGGGCGTTCCCGTTTACGAATCGAAGGCGAATTACGCGGCTGCAGGGACAACTTCGAAGAAAAATTC
>CAIXME010000867.1 GCA_903920425.1 uncultured Pirellula sp.
ACGCGATGCAAATAATGGCATGCCTTTCAATGCCTTAAGTCGTCGCTTCCGTCAATGCAATAAACAACCCTTCCACGCCAGTAGAACCATGAACGATTTTAGAAACAACGGTCCTCTCATTATGCCTCGCACCTCTATCGGTATGAGTTCCAATTCCGCACGCGGCAATTTAAAGAAAGCACGTCAACGGTTGTTCCGACTCGCGGTATTAGGCGTTGGCATGTTCGGCGCATCTCTTTGTTTCGGTCCCGACTTCGCCGTAGGGCAAGACCGGCCGACACCGGAAGTTCCCAAGCTAAAGGAAGCGTCGGCTGACGCAGTCAATGCGATTGGCTCTTTTCGAAAGCCATTGGGATTCACTTGCGAGCTTTTTGCGGCAGAGCCAATGCTCGGAAACCCAGTCGCCTTTACGATCGACAACCGTGGACGTGTTGTTGTGTGCGAATCGTATCGTCAAGGAAAAGGGGTCACAGATAACCGAGGACACGATGATAAGTGGCTCGCTGCGGATCTCGCTGCCAATACGGTGGCCGATCGGATACGGTACCACCGCGAGCTTCTCGGGGATAAAGCAGGTGAGTACGAATCGCAAGATGACTTGCTTCGAATGCTAACGGATACCGACGGGGACTTCAAAGCTGACAAGGCTACAGTGTTTGCCTCTGGATTCAACGGAATAGAAGAAGGGACCGGTGCCGGCGCTTTGGTGCGAGGCGACCGCATTTACTATACGAACATCCCAAAGCTCTGGGCGTTGGTAGACAAAGACGATGATGGCGTCGCCGATGAACGCATTGTCATGTCCGATGGATATGGCGTGCGAGTTGCATTCCGCGGCCACGATATGCACGGACTGATCATTGGTCACGATGGGCGTTTGTACTTTTCGATCGGTGATCGTGGATACCATGTCGAAACCGAAGCTGGTTTGTTGGCCAACCCGGAAAGTGGAGCAGTGTTTCGCTGCGAACTCGACGGATCGAAGCTTGAGGTGTTCGCAACCGGTTTGCGCAACCCACAAGAATTAGCCTTTGACGACTTTGGTAACTTGTTCACCGGGGATAACAATTCGGATTCAGGTGACAAGGCGCGATGGGTCTATATCGTACGTGGTGGCGATACAGGCTGGCGCATGATGTATCAATACATATCGGATCGTGGGCCGTTTAATCGGGAAAAGATCTGGTATCCGTTCAGCGATGAATCGCCTGCTTACACCGTTCCACCTATCGCCAACGTGGGCGATGGCCCTTCTGGATTGGTTTGCTATCCAGGTACAGGTCTCTCCGCAGAAGACAGCGATCGCTATGCCAACGCATTCTTCTTGTGCGATTTTCGCGGTCAAGCGTCCAATAGCGGCCTTCGTATGCTCAAAGTAAAGCCCAAGGGTGCCTTCTTTGAAATGGCAGCCAATGAAGAGTTCTTTTGGAACATTCTGTTGACCGACGTGGATTTTGGACCCGACGGCGGAATGTACGTTTCCGACTGGGTTAACGGATGGAATGGAGAAAATACAGGTCGAATCTATCGATTCGCCGACGCCAAAGCGCAAGCTACGGAAATCGTCAAGAACACCAAACGCTTGCTCAACGATGGAATGAAAAAGCTGAGCAAAGCGGAACTGGATGGGTTGCTATCGCATCCTGACCGCCGTGTTCGACTCGAAGCGCAATGGGAGCTTGTCGAGCGCAAAGAGATCGACGTCTTGATTCAAGCGTCCAACCAATCGGTGAGCTCGCAATTGAAACGGCTGCATGCCGTCTTCGGGCTAGGTCAGATCTTGCGCAATGCGAAAGAGCAAAAGTTGGTTGCGGACGCACTCGAAAATTGTTTGTCTGACAGCGATCCCATGGTCGTCGCCCGCGCCATCGAGGTTCTAGCCGATGCTGGTCATCAATCCTCATCTGCCCAAATCGCCAAGTTGTTAGGCCATGAATCGGCGATTGTGCGTGCTGCAAGCGGCATGGCGATCGGAACTTTCGGATACTCAGATGCATTGCCTTCTGTAGCAAAGTTGCTGGTCGACAACGCTGACGAAGACCCCATTTTGCGACATGCCGGAATCATGGCGATGGCGGGAGTTGCTGACTCGGAAAAGCTGGCTGCCATCAAAAGTCACGCCAGCGAATCGGTTCGACTCGCAGCAGTTGTCGCACTGCGTAAGCAAGGAAATCCTGTTATCTCCGAGTTTCTGGCTGACGCTTCTCCCAAAGTAGTAAAGGAAGCGGTCAGGGCCATCCATGATGTCCCTGCACTTCATTCACGGCTGGTGGATGTTGCCAATCTCAATGTCAGCGGGGAAACGGATGATGCAATTGTTAGCCGTGTTCTCAACGCGATGTTCCGCCTGGGACGCGATTCCGACGCTCAACGTTTGGCGAATTTCGCCGCACGTTCGACTTGCATAGATGCGATGCGTATCGAAGCTCTCGATATGCTCGCGACCTGGGCAACGCCCGGAGACCGAGATCGCGTTATGAACCGACACATGCCATTGTCCGAACGATCGGCCGCAGTGGCTTCAAAAGTTCTTCGCGACCGCATCGAAGAGCTATCAGCCGCAAGCGACGCTGTTCGAGACAAATTTGTGGAAGTGGGCGCATCGCTCGGCCTCACGGAAATCACCAAGCTGATCCTCAAAACGGCACAAGACAAATCCGTGAATGGTTCGCGTCGCGCAGCTGCCATCAAAGCCTTGGCAACGTTGGACGCTAACTCCCTCCAGCCACTACTGAAAGAGTTGCTCGTCGATTCCAATGTCGATGTCAGGATTGCAAGCCTAACCTACTTGGTAAAGTCGGCTCCCGATCAATCGATTGGCTCCCTGCAAACGGCAATCCAATCCAAAGAGATCAGGGAACGACAAAACGCATGGGATCAAATTGGGACTCTCTCGTCCGACGCAGGAAAGAAACTGATCGCCGAAGGAGTACGCAGCTACCTCGACGGATCCTTACCAAGAGACTGCTGGCTCAATGTCATCGAAGCATCCAAGCAAAAACTCGATGGCGACTTGTCGAAGCTCTTGGAGGCGAAATTCGCAGGCCTGGAAAAACTCAAAGAATCCGATCCGAAGAAGTACTATGAAGACAGCGTCGATGGTGGAAACGTCGAACGGGGCAGAACGTTGTTTTTTACCCGCACCAATTTGTCCTGCGTGCGTTGCCACAAGGTGGGAGCGACCGGTGGCGAAGTCGGCCCCAATTTGAGCGAACTCGGATCCAAAAAGGATCGAGAGTACCTGCTCGAAGCGATCGTTGCCCCAAACTCCACAATTGCTCAAGGCTTTGAGACGATCGTCATCCTCGATGAGAACGGCCAAACCACATCCGGGATCCTGAAATCGGAAGGTGACACGATCGTGAAGCTGATGGATCCACAAGGTGCCATCATCGAAATCGAAAAGGACTCCATCGAAGCCAGACGAAAGGGACTGTCGTCAATGCCGGCCGATTTGGTGACCAAGCTTTCCAAACGCGAACTGAGAGATCTGGTTGCCTATCTCTCTTCATTAGACGGTAGTCCAGCTGCGACCGCGGGACTCAATGACACCGAAGGTGGTCACAAAGTGGAGTAGGCAGCTTTGCCGAAACACTTGCGGAAATGGTTTAACACACGGTATTCAAAACCAAGAGAAAGTAAATTTCATGAGACAATTCACAATGGGTTTCAGACAACGACTAGCCTTGTCGGCTTTCGCGTTAACGATGGTTGCAATCATTGCAATCCCGTATTGCCTAGCTCAAGAAAAGGATAAAGCTGCCAAGATGTTGCGCCACATGGTGATGTTCAAGTTCAAGGATACGAGCAGCAAAGAAGACGTTCAAAAGGTTGTAGACGCGTTCCGATCGCTAAAATCCAGTATCCCAACGATCGCAGCATTCGAATACGGAACCAACAACAGTCCCGAGGGACTCGACAATGGCTTCACCCATTGCTTTCTGGTAACGTTCAAGAGCGAAGCTGACCGCGAAGTGTACTTGCCACATCCGCAGCACAAGGCGTTCGTTGATGTCCTCAAGCCTCACTTGGATAAAGTCCAAGTCCTAGATTATTGGGCTGCCGAGTAACCAACAAGGCGACATCTCCTTGCGACGACATCGGGATTAACGAGGGGACGGGAACAAAGGTGTGTCACGTGCAGACGGAATCACACCGTTGTTTCCTGAGAAAGAGCGGGGCGGCTGTACAGCGGGTGCCCCGTTTGTAGGTTGTTGGGCGACCGGTTGAGTGAGCGATTGAATGTTGCCCTCGATCTTGGTTAGCCTCATGTCAAACTCTCCCGTTTTAAGTCGCATCGATGCGTTGCTAACTTGCACGTTGATGTCAGGCTCATTTCTGTTGGGTTGTGTGCGATAAATGGTTGCAGCTTTATTCGGCGATCGCTCTAGTCTCACGACGTCATTCTTCGCGCCATACGAGAGGCTGTCTGCGGTGACAGTTACCAACCCTTGCTCGGTGTTGGACTGCATGGAAACGCGACTCATCGCTTTGACTTCCCACGCGCTGTTTCGAGATTGATCCGGCGAGGATTGCCGGTAGTCGCTCAGTGCACTTGCATCAAAGATTCCTAACTGATCGGAGATGAGCAATGTCTGATTGCGACCCAATCGATCGACGCGATGCACGTTGATGGAGTCTTCCCAGTCGGCAATGGGACCGAGCAACGCTTGAATGCGATCGTAAAATGTTGCGCTGCGCTGGGACAGCACGCCTTCCATGCGTCCGACAAAGCTCAAGTGGATGCATTGCTTTTGACCGTCGGTCTCTTGGGTGGTCGGAGTCACCGTAGACAATGGATTTGCATTGCCGATTCGTCGACTCCACAATTCACCGGGTCCGTGCCCTATCCAACTTTGAGATGGCACAAGGATGTCTAATTGAGGTAGTTTCATGTGTTCCATCGATCTGCGATTGAGCCGCTGATCGGTTTGGACGGCGCGAATATCGACATTTTCCTCTAAGCGAATCACCGCGATCTGCGGTTGCTTTGCTGAGGGGGTACTACCATTGCTACGCATCGAGACAGGTTGGTCCATGTCGACGGACATCCTGTCTGCCCTTGCGTCCACATGCCAAAGAGTAGCGACGTCCGTCTCCATGCGACAATTGATGGTGACACCACCGCCAAATCGAGCAGTTCGTCCGTCAAACGTCATGCGTTGCCCCCATTGCAACCGTGGGGCCTCTCGCCACTTTACGCCATTATCAAAGTTGGGAAGATTGGGATTACCAGCACCTCTGAACGCATTGGCTGCGTTCAATCCCGATGGCAAACTAACGAGCGAATTCGTACCGATTGAGGGTTGGGTCATGTTCTGTTGCATGGCCTCAACCGGGATCACCAACTCACCCGGATGGTCGATCCAGAATTGATTTTCGCTTTGCTTGAGTTGCAACTCCTGAGCGATTACCCAACCGCTTCCAACAGCAACCTTTGCTGGTTGACCTACAATGGAGATATCGGATGCTTCGCTGGACCGCTGAGTTAAACGTAGCCGATCGCCGGTGACCGTAAATGGCCATGGAGACGTATCGGAAACTTGGTCTTTGGTAAGTGTAAAATTGCCGTCGAGCTGGAGATCGTCGATGTGCGTTTGCATGCCAACGCGCATCACCCGTGCTTGAAGAGTTCTGGCGGTAACGTTCATCGGTGACGTCGGTGCAGCGGGTTGTTTACCATTGACGGGGGAATTGCGGACCGATTGCATCGGCTGCATCAACGGTGCTGGCGGCAAGCCAACGGGCGAATTAAGTTGCAACGAGTTACCGCTGGGAGTTTGCGGACCTTGGAATCCGACGTTGGTTGTGGGGGATTGCAAGGTGTTTTGCCCCGCAGGCGACGATGCTGCCGTCAACGCCGGGTTAGCTCCGCTGACGGCGTTGCTGTTGATGGTCGAGGGATCAGGGTTCTGATAAGCGAACCAAACCTGCATTTTCTCAACGCGAGCCTTTAATTCCGGCGAATCCACAATCACTTCGCCGTCAGCTTCCATGCGATCGGGCAATGCGAAGGGCACGTCTCCGTTCTGAAAACTGGATGCCATTTGGTTCGACAGATCTTTGGTCATGGGCGTCAACCAAAGTTTTAGGGTTTCGGCCACAAATCGTCCGTGCGTCGGGCTGAATATGTTGGCACTACCTTCGATCAAGACCACGTCTTTGTCTTCCGCGTCGCGGATCAGTAGCCTTTTGCCCCAGGACAGAACCCACGATTCGCCATTGTTGTCCATTTGCGCGCGGCCAGCACCAGAAGCAAGCACTGCGCCGATCCGCTGCTGGGTGTCGTTTGCATTGCTGTTAGAGTTGGCGTTGGCGATCGCTTGGGCGTTTCGATATTGCACTTCGGGCGCCCAAACTTGAACCGCTTCGCGACGCAAGTAAGCAAAGGAAGATTCCTTTTGCAGCATACCGGGCAAGCTATTGCTGAGCGTAACTTCGCCGTTAACCAAATCCATTACCAAGTGTTGTCCATACGCTTCTGCATTCATGCCTGGAGCCGCCAACTTTAGCCAGCGAGTCCTGTCTTTCGTATCGCGCCCCGCTTCGCCGATCGCTTCGATATGCTCGATGCTCCAATTGGATTTTCCTGATTGAAGTCCTGGAGCGGTGGCCAACTCGGATTTATTGCCCCAGCCAATTCGTAGTTTAAGCTCATGGCAATCAAACGTGTCCAGCGGCATCCCTTGAACAATATGCTCCATATGCACACCATTTTTGAGAGTCGCTTTCGATTGATGGAAATCAAAAAAGAAGGATCCATCGCACTTCAACGTTGCGTAGGCAGGCCGCCCTTCCATATCGGGAATTTTGTCGTTAGGCCACAGCCCGCCAGGGTTCAAGCCTACGTGCACGCGATTGACATAGACCAGTTCGAGAGAGTTCAGCCCATTAAACGGCGTTTCGGATTTTACGCCAGGCTCTTCTTCTGTCAGCAAGTCCTTGTCGAGTTCGATCATCAGGTTCTTTCCTTCGACGATGGAATTACCTAACTGCATCCGAATCTCGTTGGTGCTCCAAATTTGCCGATGGTCGATGCGCAAATCGCTAGCTTCTAGACGGAGCCCATTATCTTGCAATGGGTCATCAGGCGGAGAGGTAATGACGATATTGCCGAGCATCTGACCGCTCTCCAGCGGAGGCAATTCCTTGGTCCAATCGACTTCGCTTTTGAACTGGATTTCCATCCCTTCGGCATTGTTGATGAACATGGCTCGCTTCTTGCCGCCCGATTCACCTTGTTGAACGATGATGGTTAGCGGTTTGACATGCCAGCGCGTCTCTGTCTTTTGAGTGCTATTCTGGAACAACAAAATGGCGGTGTCTGTCTTGACCATTCTGCACGATTTGCGTTGCCAATCCTCGGGCTGAAAGAAACTATCCCACCAGTTCTCGGTCTTCTCGATCGATTTATGTTCCCATTGCGGAGTAGAAGCAGTGGAATGATTGGGCTCGAAATACGGGACGGCAAACAAGTGATAGATCGCAAAGGCTATCACGAGAGGGATCAGTATTCGCAAGTATTCGCGTGCAAAAATCATGTCGTGCGATTTGGGACGAAGTCTTCCCAGCGACCTTTCGCTTTGAGTAATCGTTCGATCAACTCACGTACGGCACCGCGTCCACCTTGAGCACTCATGGTCCATTTGGCGGCCTGCTTCACTTCGGATGCTCCATCTGCAACCGTCACGCTCAAGCCAACTTCATACATGACCGCCAAGTCGGGCAGGTCGTCACCGATGTAACACACCTCGCTCATTTCGACACCGGCCAACTGGACCATTTCTCTTGCCGCAGGCAGCTTTTCCGCAAACCCCTGTCGCACCAAGGTGATTCCCAGTTCCGCCGCTCGCAATTTGACGATCTGCGAATTGCGAGCTGTTAGCAGGCCAAATTGAAAACCGGCCTTTCTCCATATCTTGATGGCATGCCCGTCACGAACGTGAAACGATTTGCTTTCTACACCAGCGTTGTCAATGGTGATGCAACCGTCGGTCAGCACACCATCGACATCCGAAAGGATCAATTTGATGGGTTTAGCAATTTCCGTATCGCGAGGTGCCACTAACTATTCTCCCTAAATTGGTCTGGACCAAATAAACGTAACGTGGACGGGGCATCTCCCCATTCTACCGGCTCAGCATCTCCCAGCAGTTCGGACGGAACCACGTTTGGTTGCCTGCGCGCTTGGTTAGCAGACGAATGCTCCAGACCAAGAACGTCCGTGATGTCAATCATTCCTACAGGCTTGTCGCTTGCGTCTACGACAGGCAGTTCGCTGATTTTGCGTTGCACCATGACATCGATCGCATCAGAAAGTCTCGCACCCGCCTGAATCGCAGAAAAGGTTTTGGTCATCAGTTCTGCAATGGGCTTGTCGAGCTCGCTATCGCGTCGTTGCTCAAGCAGCCTCGCAAGATCGCTGTCGGTGAAAATCCCCTCGAGTCGCCCGTCACCATCCAGCAACATCACCGCACCAGATCGCCGCCCTGGTCGTGAGACTTCGACCAAGATTTGCCTGATCGTGGTATGGCTGACCGCGACACGGCAGTCCGAAACAGGTCGCATGACATCATTGACATTGGCAAGCTTTTTCCCGAGCGCACCACCTGGATGCAGCTCTGCGAAATCTTGCATCCCGAACCCTCGCGCTTCACTGACCACTAACGCCAACGCGTCACCGAGCGCTAGCATGGACGTTGTGCTCGTGCTGGGGGCAAGATTGTGTTGGCACGCTTCTTGACAGGGAGGCAGCAGCAAAGCGATGTCCGCCGCGCGAGCCAAGGGGCTATTGCCACCGCTCGTAATCGCTATTAATCCCGCTGCTCGCCTCGAGATAAAGGGGAGGATGCGAGTGATTTCTTCTGTCGATCCGCTATTGGACAGTACGAGCAACACATCGGTAGGACCTACGCGACCAAGGTCGCCATGGACCGCTTCGGCTGGATGCAAGAAATGTGCTGGTGTACCTGTTGAGGCGAAGGTGGCCGCGAGTTTCTTTCCGATCAAGCCCGCTTTGCCAATCCCGCATACGATCAAATTGCCTCGCATAGTCAACAATTTGTCGACAGCCACGAGAAAATCCTCGTCGATCGATTCAGCGACAGCGGATATCGATCGAGATGCGTGTTGCAAAATCTCGACTCCGCGAGCGAGTCGCTTGCGTTTGATAGTGGCACTCGCACCGTTTCGGCGTGCCGGAAGTTGCATGCTCATAGCCGTCCTTGGCATTCGTGTGACTGTCGATTAGCCAGCAAACCGAAGTCCGCAAGCTTTCTAACAAACGCCAATCATAGCACATACAAAACCAACATGACAACATCGATCTGGCTCGCCGAACAATGCTAGCAAGCGAAGTTCTGTTCGGCCGGAGTACCGGGCTCACGGTTACGGACAAAATTTATACTCAAACTCGTGCTCGTACTCAATGAAATGGTACTAGTACTCGTACTCGATTGTCCTTCCGAGATTCCAAGCGATCGCGAAACTGCCTGCATTTCTCTCCCCCTCGCCCCGGTTCGGTGGCCTTCGGCCAGGGGGAGGAGGGAAGTTTCAACGCGCGGCATCTTTGTATCCAACCAGTCACGCATCCATCGGGACAAGCCCGATGGTGTACCAGGAGCAGCGTTGATAGACACTCTGAATGCTCAATGCAAAGGCCCACACATCGCAAACCGCTTGGGCTTTTATGCCACACC
>CAIXME010000868.1 GCA_903920425.1 uncultured Pirellula sp.
ATCCTACTTTATTCCAACGACTTGGCTCATCGATGCAGCACGCGGGATCATCTTGCGCGGTACAAACTTGTCGATGCTTTGGCAACATGCTGCAGCTCTATGGGGGATGGCGATTCTGGTTACGACCTTTGCTGCGCTGCGAATGCGAAAGCAAGTTGTTTAGTTGGCAAAAGTCATGCGGTAATTGCCTGGGCAATGATGAGCACGTTGTGCGGCCATGTTTGCGAGCTACAATCGGGACGCTTACAATCAGTCTGAGAGCTCTAGATCGACATCAATCCGATTTTTAGGCACGGTCACCGCACTTCCATTCACATAGAATCGTCTTTCCATGACTAACCACGATCCCATTCGAAACCTCGAGCCCAAGTCGCTTTGGAACGCGTTCGTCGATCTGAACGCAGTGCCTCGCCCCTCCAAAAACGAAGCGGCAGTAAGTGCTTTTGTCGCCAGCCGGGGGCGTGCCCTCAATCTGGAAACAACGGTCGACGGCTTGGGGAATGTTCTGATTCGCAAACCTGCTTCGCCCGGTTACGAGTCCCACGCGACGATCGTACTGCAGTCGCACATTGATATGGTTTGGCAAAAGAATGCCGATACCGATTTCGATTTCCATACCCAAGGCATTCAGATGTACGTCGATGGGGATTGGGTCAAGGCTCATGGGACAACCCTTGGGGCCGACAATGGCATCGGTGTGGCTACCATTTTTTCCGTACTCGAATCGGCCACCATGCCGCATCCACCTCTGGAGTGCATCTTTACGATCGATGAAGAAACTGGCATGACCGGAGCCAAAGAGTTAGACCCGACATGGCTTCAAGGGCGAGTACTTTTGAATTTAGACACTGAGCAGGACAATGAACTGACTATCGGTTGTGCAGGTGGTGCAAACGTAACTGCAACCGCCAGCTACTCTGCCGAAACAGTTGGCCAGGACGTCGAGTCTTTTACGCTTCGTGTACGAGGTCTCACCGGTGGCCACTCGGGTGTCGATATTCATCTCGGTCGAGCTAACGCGAACAAGGTGATGAATCGGATTTTGTACTTGGGTGCCAGTCAGTTTGGCCTGCGGCTGTCGAGCTTAGAGGGTGGAAGCCTTCGAAACGCTATTCCCCGTGAATCGGTGGCGATGGTTGTGGTTCCTAAAGCCACGTCTGCGAACTTCCGCAAATGGCTTGCCGAGGAATCCGCAACGATCCAAAAAGAAAATGCGGAAACCGACCCGAAACTGCAAGTGACTTGTGAGAGTGTCGCGACTAGTGTTCAGCATGTGCTACCGAACAAAATCCAATCGGCGTTATTCTCTGCCATCAGCGGTACGTTGAGCGGCATTCATCGAATGAGCCCCTCGATCGCTGGTCTTGTTCAGACGAGCAATAATTTGGCTCGAGTCCATGTGGTCGATGGCAGTATCAGCGTTTTGTGTTTAGCGCGAAGCTCGGTGGATTCCGAGCGCGATGCGTTAACAGCAGAGCTTACATCTGTTTTGGAACAACTGGGTGGACCGGTGGTGACGTCCGATCAATATCCCGGATGGCGCCCTGTGCCTACGAGCAAGATCGTGACTCTAATGAGTAGGCTCTACGAGGAAATGTTTGGCGAGCCAGCCCACGTCGCTGCGTGCCATGCAGGACTGGAATGCGGAATCATCGGAGATAAATTTCCTGGTATGGAAATGATCAGCTTCGGCCCGAATATCTACGGAGCCCATTCGCCGGACGAGCGTGTTCAGATCAGCAGCGTCCAGAAATTTTACAAGTACTTTGCGGAAACACTTGCTCGGCTATAGCCACATCCCGATCAATCCGCGTGATTGTGGCATTGCAACGTTGCGTTTCTGATTCTTGTCGGAACTAGATCACGACAGGTTTGTTGAGGTTGCGGCGAACAATCACCCATTGGCCGCAATGCATGAGCCAATGGCAACACTGCATGGTAAATACGGAGCCGACCGTCGGTGCGTAGTGAATTTCGGTCGGCGCATCGAGACCTTCGTCTGTAACTTTCTCAAGTGCCGCTAGAGTTGCAATGCGTTGCGCTTTGTACGTTGCCATTAGTTCGTCCTTGGTGCAGAACGCACTTGGATCGTTGTTTTCCGCAGTCGCTCTAGAATACTTCTCTGCAAATCCGTCTGGCAATGCCGGCATTCCGCCTGGTACGGAACCGTTCATCATTTGATGTTCTGAAGCGATCAAATGCCCAACTTGCCAGTTGATATGATTGCAGCCGGCGTGTGGGCGATGCATTAGATCCGCATCGGAGAGGTCGCTGAGATATTTCATGACTACAAATTCGGCTGAGTCGATCGCGCCTTTGAGTGCTGCACGGCTGTCCATGGTTTTGCCTGTTCGTTGTTCGGGTCTATGGGAGTTGGGATGAATTGGAAGTTTTCGTTCTGTGGAACCATCCGAGCATACGATGCTCGTAGATTCACCGTCAATACGCGTTAGCGAGCCTGATCTCTTGCGGCTTGAAAGGAAGCGCGGAGTTGCTCGAGAGATTGAGCGTGTGCAGGATCCTTTGCTAGATTGTTTACCTCGTTTGGATCTTGATTGAGATCGAACAATTCCTCAAATTCGTACTCTGGCCACCAGATGTATTTCCAGTCTTTGCGAATCAAGGCTTGCGATGCTGGGATGAATGTTTTGTCGCGGATCGTGGCGTGTTCATAGAAATATTCTTGTCGCCACTCAGGTGCAGAGTCTTGCAAATAGAGTGGCGATAGATCGCGACCCTGCATTTTCGGCGGTACAGAACTGCCTGCCGCTTGGAGGATGGTAGGAGCAAGATCGACATTCAACGTCATTGCGTCGCATAGGATTCCGATTCTTGAATCTGGCGCGCGTGGGTCACGAACAATCAAGGGGACTCGCACGCTTTCTTGATAGGGATACCACTTGTCGGCGAGTCCATGCTCTGCGTGGAAGTATCCGTTGTCGGTTGTGAAGACAACTAACGTGTTCTCAGATAATCCTTGTCGATCTAGTTCTTGAAGAATGCGACCGCATGCCGAATCGACCTCCGTTGCGAGTCGGTAATAATTCTTCATCATCTCTTGATACCGCTCGGGAGTATTAAACCTCCAGCCCCATCGGTTTCTTCCCTCGTTCTGTGGGTTGGCGATGAACGGTGGCAGCTTGTGAAAGAAGGCATCGTCCGCCGAACTGGGTACCGGAATCGTGACATCCTGGTAGAGTGGCATACTTTCCGGTTGGGGCAAATACTGTTTGGGATTGCCATCTTCGGCGTGCGTTGCGAAGAAAGCGACCGTTAGGCAAAACGGTTTGTTGGTTGGTCGCTGGGTTAAGAAATCGATCGCATCGATTTCGTTCTTTTGGGTTACATGGATCACGCTTCCGTCAGATTGAGTGATCCAATGCGTACCAGCATACGAACGGCCAAAGTCAAAGCGGTCTTTGGGGAAAGCACCATTATGCCATTTGCCAACGTGACCAACGTAAAACCCATCGCGGCGAAGTGTGCCTGGATAGGTTTCCTCCCACGGGGTTTTGAATGCAGCGAACGCGAGGTTCCCGTGACGTGACATCCATTGGCCGGTGAAAAGCGATGCACGACTGACGCCGCAAATCGACGTCGAAACATAATTGTGAGTAAATCGCACCCCTTGTTTGGCAAGACTATCGAGATGGGGCGTTTTTACGATTGGGTTCCCCGCGCACCCCAACGTGTCATGTCGCCAATCATCCGCATAGAGCACGAGGATATTCATCGGTTCGTGCTGTGCGGCGAAAACGCCCAAATCACGAACCAACGAGAACATCGACAAAGCCAATAGCCAGATCATGGCATCGCGTTTTGCAATATGGCCAAGTGCAGCGGATAGCCTCACTCGCTTACTTCCAGCCTTTCCAGAGCCATCGCATTGCGTCCGGCATGATGGAGCCACCATGAATGTCATTGTGTCCACCTGAACCATAAACGAATTCGTAGTCGTACCCGCTAAACTTCAAAGCTGCAGCCATCTCTTGATTCGCAAGTGGCCAGTTACCAAATCGGTTGTCCAAGTCACCGCTACCGTCTTGAAGAAAAACTCGGATTGGCTTCTTGCGAGTTTTGCGAATCATCGGTGGGTAGTTGTGTCCACCTCGCAAGTCAACAAAACTACCGACATGGCTGAGAACTTTGCGGAACATGTCGGGACGTTCCCAAGCGACGGTAAATGCACAAATTCCGCCTGAGCTGATCCCGCCGATGGCACGCATTTCCGGATCGTCGGTGAGTTTGTATTGTTTGCCAACTTCAGGCAGGATCTCTTCAATGACAAAACGAGCATATTGGTCACCGAGCGAATCGTATTCAAACGATCGATTCTCGGGTGAAGGCTCCCAACCTGGCTTGCTTGGCAGTGGTTTCTTGTGCCCGGGGTCGATAAAGATCCCGATGGTTACAGGCATTTCACCGGAGTGGATGAGATTGTCCATGACGACAGGAGCCCGGAAGCTTCCGTCCCGCTTTACATAGGTGTGACCATCTTGAAATACCATAACCGCTGCTGGTTTGGTGCCGTCGTATTGTGCCGGAACGTATACGTAGTAACGCCTATTGGTCCCTTCGAAAATTTTGCTTTGCCATGTGTGCTCTGAAATTTTGCCTTGTGGCACATCGGGTTTCACTTGCGAATCGGGACCGAGTTTGTATTCGCTGTCATCTGCTCGGAGCGAATCGATCGCGCCGCAGAAAAAAGCAGTGCCCAGCAAAAGCGACGAGAGGGAGAGGAGTCGAGTTAATTTCATAGTTGTCTTTGAGAGAAAGGAGGGTGGACCGGCAGGCAGAATCGTCACGCATCGAACACAGGAACGTTCGATTTGCGCTGGCTTGCGCGAGGAGTTTCGTCTGTGATTTTAGGGTGACGTACCCAAAAGCGATACGATAAGATTCGATTTTTCAACCTCGTCCCATTTATCGACACCCTTCACAGTACTAACCCATGACCCGATCGGCAAACTTTCCATTTGATCTATTGCACGCCGATTCGAAGACCCGGGCAAGGCGAGGTCGTTTGCATTTGCCGCATGGAACGGTCGAAACTCCCGCGTTTATGCCTGTCGGAACGCAAGGAACCGTAAAGGGATTAACCATCGACCAGGTTGCTTCCACCGGTGCGGAAATACTGCTTGGGAACACATACCATCTCGCCCTGCGCCCGACGAGCGAACTGATTGCCGACTTGGGTGGTTTGCATCGCTTTATCGGTTGGGACAAGCCAATATTGACCGACAGCGGCGGGTTTCAGATTTTTTCGCTTGGGGACATGAACAAGGTTACCGAAGACGGGGCGACGTTCAAATCGCACCTCAACGGGGCAAAGATAAGCCTGCGTCCCGAAGACTCTGTTCGAATTCAGGAGCAACTCGGCAGCGATATCGCAATGGTCCTCGATCATGTTATTGCCTTGCCTGCTTCCAACGAAGCAGCTTTGGACGCGTGCGATCGCAGTGTGCGATGGGCTCAGCGTTGCAAGGATGCCGCGGTCCGAAACGATCAAGCGATGTTTGCGATCGTGCAAGGTGGGCTGGACGAATCGCTGCGCATTCATTGTGCGGAGCAACTGATCAACATCGGCTTTGACGGGTATGCCGTTGGTGGATTAAGCGTTGGGGAGCCGCCACCGGAGATGTACCGTATCCTCGACGCGGTATGCCCGGTGCTGCCCGACGATCAACCGAGGTACCTCATGGGGGTCGGACGTCCTATCGATTTGGTCGAAGGGGTTGCTAGGGGCATCGATATGTTTGATTGCGTCATGCCGACACGCAATGGACGCAATGCGTTGGCATTTACCGCAAACGGTCCACTGAAAATGCGCAATCAAGTGCACACTCGAGATGATTCGCCGATCGAAGCAGATTGCCCTTGTTTGGCGTGCAAGCACAGTCGGTCGTATATCCGACATCTATTCCAAGCAGATGAAATGCTTGGGCCCATATTGTTATCGCATCACAATTTGACGTTCTATCAACGATTGATGGGCTGGGCTAGGAAAGCGATCGAGGAAGATCGCTACGAGGAATTTTTGGTAGAACAGCGATCGAAACTTAATGGCCCGTCTGACGCTAAGGTCGACTTGGAATCATAACCAGCAGTAACGTTCCTGGCCGATACAAATCAGATGGTGTTCGTGTCTGCCTCACGCAAGACGAGAGCTTTTGCGTGATGAGAGTGAGACGCGTTAAGCGTTGACGGTGCCCGAGATCGCCATCTGCAGTTCGCGAAACTGCGATCGCATCAGTGCAATCGCCATCGTGTGCATGGACTGGTTTTTAGACATTTGCGTGACTTGCATTTCGAGGTTGTCGTCACTGCCATCGTGATAAACAACTTGCCTCATCGAATCGCGAACCTTTTCGGCGGCGATTTCCTTTGCCTTTTCAAAGCTTGGTTTGTTCGCATCGTTGGGGGATCCGATCAATCCGAGGCGAAGTCCGGGCGACATGTTTTGCTCTTGTCGATCGGTTTGGATAGCTTCTTTTAGACTGGATTGGAACGTATCGACGGACAGGTCTCTCGACTGGTAGCCCGGCGTGTCCATGTTGGCGATGTTCCCTGCCAAGATCGCGTGTCGTCGTTCCGTGAACGCAACGGTCTGCTCAAGGCTCTTTAGAGAGGGGCTAGAAAACATGGAGGAGAACATAACAGTGGCGTCCGTTGGGGGAGGTTAGCCTTCTACTGAGAGAAAGCCTTCCTCGGTGAATTCGGAGGTATCGCTGGAGTGGTAGGCGTGCTGAAGTGTTGACGCATTGATGTTTTGTTGCAGTTGCGCCGCAACCATTTCTCGCTGCACGATCATGTTGTCCAGCGAGCGATTTTCCATAACGATTAAATTCTGAACGATGGCATCGCACTGCGCCACCATCGCTTGACAGCTTTTACGGCGGTCCGGATTGGCCCAATTTCGCGATTCGGGGTCCTGAGCTTGAAATGGCTTTAGTTGGCTTTGGACCTCGTGCAACGCATCCATCAAACCTTGTTTCCGCGACAGCAATGTCATGAGAGAGCTCATGTCATGATGGGCGACGAGGTCGGTTTGCGTGATCGTCAAGTCTCGCATTTCGGTTAGCAAATGCAGTTTCGATTCGACCAGACGAAAGAGTTCTTCGGTCGTCAGCGTTTCAACTAGGTTGGAGTCGTTTTCTGCCATAGTGGATCGAGAATCGCTAGGGGAATCATTTTCATTGGTTCGGATTACCAAAAAAAGCTGGGAAAGCCAAGACTGAACACGCGAAATCGAGGTAGACCTGCCAGCGGATTGGCCGTACCGCTACAATAAACCGACTCGAGATCTATTTTGGAGAGGACCAAACCCGCAACTTGGGGTGGGAGTCTTCGATTTCACTTTCAAATAAGCGATACGGATAGCAAGGGAATATGAGTAATTCTTCACAGGAGGAACGAAACGAAGGCCAGTCATCTCAGCCCGCGCGACGCGGCCAGGGGATCTGGATGATCGGCGTGATAGTGTTAGCTGTCATTTTGATGCTCTTTTATTTCCCGGGTCTGACATCCTCCCGCATCGATTACAGCTTTTTTCTTGAACAGCTCGACAAAGAAAATGTTCAACGACTGACACTGTACGACGCCTATATCCAAGGGACATTTATCGTTGCCCCGGAGGTTCCGCCCAGTTACGACTACTACGGAAAGCTAAAACCGCAAAAAGAAGGCCCTGACGGTTCCAAGGAAAAGTACAGCCGCAACTTCGAAGTGTTCATTCCCTCGGGCGCGGACACTCAGGCGAAACTGCTGGACAAGCTATCCGAAATAAGAAGAAAGAGTGCGACGCGAGCGGTGTCACCAGATGATCCCAACGCAGTCCCAGCAGCGGCAACGGATCCGTTTGAATACGATGTTGTTCCCGGATCGACCATGAGCACTGTCATGGCATTGATTTTCCTGTCGATGCTGGTGGTGACGATCGTGGGGCTCTATATGTTCTTCCGACGCAGTCGCGATTCGATGATGGGGGGCGGATTTTTGACCAGCTTTACCCGATCGACCGCAAAGCGATTTGAGCCTTCAGATCAAAGCATCACTTTTGACGATGTAGCTGGACTGGAAGGGGTTAAAGCCGACTTACAAGAAATCGTGGAGTTCTTGAAGGCTCCAGAAAAATTTCAGAAGCTTGGCGGCCGCGTTCCAAAGGGTGTTTTGCTGAATGGTCCTCCAGGAACGGGCAAAACGTTGCTCGCACGCGCCGTAGCTGGCGAAGCTGGCGTGTCGTTCTTCTCGGTCAACGGCAGCGAGTTCATCCAGATGTTCGTGGGCGTTGGTGCGTCGCGTGTTCGCGATCTGTTTGCGACTGCCAAAGAGCAATCGCCAGCGATCATCTTCATCGATGAAATCGATGCGGTTGGACGACAACGCGGAGCAGGACTGGGAGGCGGACACGACGAACGCGAGCAGACGCTAAACCAAATCCTCGGCGAAATGGATGGCTTTTCACCCACCGATTCGGTCATCATCATGGCCGCAACGAACCGTCCCGATGTTTTGGATCCGGCCCTCTTGCGTCCAGGACGTTTTGACCGATTGATTACCGTTGGACGTCCAACATTGAAGGGACGCGAAGCGATTTTGAAAGTCCATGTGCGTGAAGTGCCGTTGGACAACGATGTTGACCTGCACATCATGGCCGAGGCAACCGTCGGCTTGACCGGTGCGGATTTGCGAAACATCGTCAACGAAGCCGCCTTGTGGGCTGCCAGACACGACAAGTCCCGCGTCAGCATGTCCGATTTCGACTACGCTCGTGACAAGGTTCTGATGGGTGCGAAACGCGAAGAAGTGTTGCAGCCAGCGGAAAAAGAAAAGACAGCCTACCACGAAGCGGGGCATACCCTGGCTGCGTGGTTCTTGCCTGGCGCACAGCGCGTTCATAAAGTGACCGTGGTTCCTCGAGGGCAATCGCTGGGAAGCACTCAAATTCTTCCTAATGAAGACCGCATGAACATGTCCGAAAGCGAGATACGCGACCAGTTGGTCGTGCTGCTGGCTGGTCGTGCTGCCGAGAAGATCATTTACGATGAAACCTCGGTAGGAGCAGAAAACGATTTGGAACGGGCAACCAGCCTCGGACGGCGAATGGTATCCCATTGGGGTATGAGCCTTAAATTGGGACCCGTTTCCTATAAGCTCTCCGATAGCGACCCGTTCTTGGGCAGAGAAATCCACCAGCAACGTCAGTTCAGCGAACGCACCCAAGAAACGATCGACGCAGAAGTTGGCGACACGCTGAGAGCTGCGGATCGTCGGGCATCCGATATTCTGCATAGCCGCCGCGAAGAGTTGGAGCGACTCAAGGATGCCCTCATGGAGCGTGAGGAACTGGACGAAAAGGAAATCACGGAGCTGATTGGCCCGAGTGTGCATGCCAAAGAACCTACTTTGACCGAAGCGATGTCCGCCCGGTAACCTCCGCGCGGTAAAGACTGTATGGCTCGCAAAAAATCCAATAAGGTACGACTGGAGTTTCGAAAAAAACACCAGTCACAAGCGCGAAGAGCTGACCTTACAAGCGACTACGCTGCGGCCCAAGACGATATCGATACCGTCGCATCGGAACGCGTTAGCGGAAAAGGTGAACAAACGCGTCACCGGACGGTCAAAGGAAATTTGGTGGATGGCGAACAACAGGACGCCTTTGGCCAAATCGACCTCGATGTGAATGCGCAAACCACGCTCAGCGGATTGGTGTTGCGGGTGCATGGACTGGAGTCGATCGTGCGAGTTACGGACGGTCGCATCTTTCGCTGCGCGGTGCGTCGCGTCCTCAAGAATCTCGCAACGGACCAGCGGCATGTGCTCGTCGCAGGAGACGAAGTCAAGTTGTTGCCGGAGGGAACGGACCAAGCTTGGATCGTTCGCATCGAGCCCCGCCGATCAACCCTGAGCCGAACCAGCAAGCAGCGGCGGCACGTGATCGTTGCCAACGTCGATCAATTACTGATCGTCTCGAGCGCCGCCCAGCCGTCGATCAAGCCGAATCTCATCGACCGCATTCTTGCAACCGCGGAGCAAAATCATCTCGACGCTTGTATTTGTATTAACAAGTGCGACTTGATCGACACCTCGTCGTTGCAGCCTTTGATCGGAACCTATTCGCAAATGGGTTATCGGGTGCTGTTAGTGAGTGCGGCCCGAGGTTGGGGCATTGGCCGGTTGCAGTCCATTACCAAGGACCGTAATAGTGTAGTAATCGGTCAAAGCGGTGTGGGCAAATCGTCGATTTTGAATGCAATCGACTCCGACTTGAAACAGCGGGTTCAAGCCGTTAGTCAGGAAAACCAAAAGGGAAAACACACGACCACGACCGCGGAGGTGTTTCCGTTGAGCTACGGCGGTTCGATTGTCGACACCCCTGGCGTTCGCCAATTCCAGCTATGGGACATCGTCGCGGGCGAAATGTCTGGGCTATTTCGGGATATTCGGCCCTTTGCCTCAAATTGCCGGTACCCGAACTGCACGCATATTCACGAAAACTTATGCGCCGTCAAGGATGCAGTTGCGGACGGACGACTGGACGCACGCCGCTACGATAGTTATTGCCAAATGATAGAAAGCCCGGGCGAGATGGTACGGGATGAATTTGAGGAGTTCGAATAAGCTTCGCGGTATTTGACTGATTGTCGCGGGGCACTCTTCAGGCTACACTGCTTGGGCCTATTTGTTACCCCTTTTTTTGAAGCTGCGGATTCCCCATCCACGTGCAGCGGAGTACTTCATGAGCGCTACGTTCGCTTCTCCTAAAGTTGACGCATCGAACGCCAAACTAAGTGTTGGCGGAAAAGACATCGAGCTTCCCGTGCTGGTCGGAACAGAGAACGACCGAGCGATCGATATCTCAAAACTTTTGAAGGATACCGGACACACAACGATCGACGACGGGTTCGCGAACACGGCAGCGACCTCCAGTTCGATCACTTACCTTGATGGCGATCGGGGCATCCTGCGATATCGCGGTTATCCCATCGAGGAACTAGCAGAGCATTGCGATTTCTTGGAGACGAGCTACCTGTTGATCTACGGTGAGCTCCCCACTACCGAACAGTTGGAGAATTTCAAGGAATCGATCGAAAAGCATACGATGCTGCATGAAGACATGCGGTCGTTTTACAATGGCTTCCCACGCGACGCCCACCCGATGGCAATTCTATCGAGCGTGGTCGGTGCGTTGTCGACATTCTATCAAGACTCTCTCGACCCACATGATCCGGCCGAGGTAGAGGTTTCGATCCATCGGCTGATTGCCAAGCTGCCTACCATTGCGGCATACAGCTACAAGAAGGCCTTTGGCCAACCCTTTATTTACCCAGACAATAGTCTCGACTACTGCCAGAATTTTTTGAGCATGATGTTCGCTCTGCCGAGTGAACGTTATCAGCCTGATCCGGATTTCGTCAGAGCCCTAAACTTGCTGTTGATTGTCCACGCTGATCACGAGCAAAACTGCAGCACGTCGACCGTTCGGTTGGTTGGATCGTCGAACGCTAATCTTTTCGCGTGTATCTCCGCTGGGATTTGCGCTCTGTGGGGTCCCCTTCACGGTGGTGCTAACGAAGCCTGTGTGAACATGCTCAAGCAGATTGCCGATGACGGCGGGAACGTCAAGAAGTACGTCGATTTAGCCAAAGATAAATCGAGTAACTTTAGGTTGATGGGATTTGGCCATCGCGTTTACAAGAACTATGATCCGCGAGCCAAGATTATTAAGTCAGCTTGCGACGTATTGCTGAACAAGCTCAATCTGAAGGATCCGTTGTTTGATGTCGCCCAAGAGTTGGAGGCGGTAGCGCTGCAAGATCCGTATTTCGTTGAACGCAAGCTCTATCCGAACGTGGACTTTTATTCGGGTGTCATTTATCGCGCGATGGGTATCCCCGTTCAGATGTTTACGGTGCTGTTTGCGATCGGACGATTGCCCGGCTGGATCGCACACTGGGTTGAAATGCAGAACTCACCGAATACTCGCATCGGCCGTCCTCGTCAGGTCTACACGGGACCAGTCAAACGAGATATTGTTCCGATCGAAAAGCGATAGTGGGAATTGTTGATGTCTGAAAGCAGCAGTCCTGTGTCATCACACAACGATGCGGCGTCCACTTCGGCCGCATCCATAGTGAAGCTGCCTCCTCCGACCTTCACGGTCAAGCTTTCAGGCCCGATATCGGAACTTTCGTGGGTTCAGAAATCGTTGCTGTTCGCAGAGTTGTCGCGGCTCGCCTATTTTCCGCCGGATGTGGTCGAAAAGCTTGCGTATGAATCAGGTTTGGATCAATGCGTGTTTATTGCGAGAGACGGCGCCGAAGCGTATGTTCTCGGTAACCGCTTTGATTGCATGATTGTTTGTAGAGGCACCGAGCCCAACCAATGGAATGACATCAAGGCCGACGCGAACGCATGGACGGTGGCGACCGATGTTGGACGAGTCCATAGTGGATTTCACTCCGAAGTAAGCGAATTGTGGCCATTGCTTGAGCAGCAGATCAAAGAGAACCAGCGTCCGATGTGGTTCGCAGGCCATTCGTTAGGTGGTGCGATGGCTGCCGTGTGTGCTGTTCGGTGCAAAGTGTCTCCCATACCGTCCAACCCCAAGGCGATATTTTCGTATGGTGCGCCACGAGTGGGTGATAAACCGTACACGTCGGTGTTGACGGTCAAGCACTATCGTTGGGTGAACAATAACGATATCGTTCCACGCGTGCCTCCGCGTTGGCTGGGCTATCGACACATGGGCCAAGAGATATACCTCAATCGACATGGCAAGATCAGCAACATGCGATCATGGTTGCGAGTGCGAGATCGTTTTCGAGGATTGTTGGCATCGCTGCGGGTGTGGAAACTGGATTACTTTAGCGACCACTCCATGGTCGAATACATCAAGCATATTCGTCGACATTATGATGACGAGGTTGCGGGGAATCGGATTCCAACTCCAAAGCACATACCTGCGGAATAGTCCGCAAGACAAGAATAGGCATCGTGCAGCTTCAGTCGAGTTCCATCGGTTCGATGGAATGGAATTTTGTTGTTGAGGTTGCTGTTTGCAAGAAGAATCTATCGCTTTTAGATGATCGATAAAGACACATGAATACGCCTTCCTTGGTAGTATCGAATTTGCGGAAAGTGTACCAAACGAACTCCGAGGAGATCGTTGTGCTCGATTCGGTTTCGTTTACGTTGCAAGCGGGTGAGAACATGGCGATCGTTGGCCCGAGCGGGGCTGGCAAATCGACTCTGTTGCAGATTTTGGGAACGTTGGATCAACCCACGAGTGGTTCGGTTCAGGTTGCGGGAATGGATCCGTTCCAGCTGAGCGAGAATCAGCAAGCGAAATTTCGGAACGAGCGCATTGGTTTTATCTTTCAAGACCATCATCTTTTGCCGCAGTGGAATGTGCTTGAAAACACGTTGTTGCCAGCGTTGGCTAATGGCAAACCCCGACGAGAGCATCAAGAGCGAGCGGTTTCCTTGTTGGAGCGAGTTGGGTTGTCACATCGACTGGGGCATTTGCCTAGCCAGTTGTCTGGTGGAGAACGCGAGCGTGTCGCAGTGGCGCGTGCGTTGTTGCTCAAGCCTGCGGTGGTGTTAGCGGATGAGCCTACCGGTAATTTGGACCAGCAGTCTGCGGATACGGTAGCTCAGTTGCTTTTGGAGGTACCGAAGGAAGAGAACACGGTTTTGATCGTCGTAACGCATTCGACGACGCTTGCAGACCAAATGCAAAAGTGCTTTGAGTTGCGGCTTGGCCAACTCCATTTGAAGGCATAGGCGAAGCGCTTCGTAACGAGCCATGATTTGGCTCTAGGGTGAGGGGCGTTGTAGATGGTTTTATCGTTACAACCGCGATCGGTGGAGTGGCGGCGGAGAGTGCAAAGTGGATGGTTTCTTGGTGGCGAGTTTGCGTGCCCGATTATGTGACCTAGAGTTGGGATGGTTTTGCATTGGCTCAATGCAGCCGTTGATAGACTACACCTCGAGGAACTAGAACCAACATGAGTCTCTCCGATCCGATTGTCCAATCCTTTCCAGCGAACAATCCACCCTTTGTCGATCGCCGCCAGTCGAGTGGATCGGTTAAGGGTTCGGGAGAGAGGCGTCAATTCGGCAATTCGTATCACAATCTCAGTACTGCGGGGAAGCAGTTGGCAGAGGCGATCGACGCGTACAAGCTGGAGCATCGGCGTCGGTACATAACGACGGATGAGTTGTTGGGTGTGCTGACGGAATTAGGTTACGAGCAGCGGGCGAGTGATTTGGAATAGTGTTTGGAGCGAGGCCTAGGAATGCGCTAGGTGGGCTGGTGAGAATGCATGTGTGCAGGCCGAAAGAGCATCAAAAAAGCTTCATGCAAAAATCATTTAGGGGTGGACGCGAGGAGTGAAATGACTACTATTTACCTCGCGGGATGGAGCAGCCCGGTAGCTCGCGAGGCTCATAACCTCGAGGTCGTCGG
>CAIXME010000869.1 GCA_903920425.1 uncultured Pirellula sp.
CCTCTCCACGGAATGGCAGAAAGAGGAGTTCACTTTTAGTGGTCCGTGGGATGACGAGAATGCTCGTATCACCTTTACCAACCTTGCAACTGACGAAGGACGTATATACTGGTTCGCCAATTGTTCGTTACGCGTCAAAGAGTGAACTCAGAACAGCTACTTCGCAAATGAAAGTCAGCGTTTCGTCGCGAAAGCCGGTTAACTAGACGTTTCAAATCGTTTTTTCAATCTTCAGACAGATCACAATTACTTTTGATTCACGGCGTAAGGAATTCGAATGTCAACGAAAACTTTTGATCAACAGAATATGTTAGGGAACATAAAGACCGATTCTCGACGCTCGTCGAGGCGTCAGTTCATTAGCGCAGCATGCGTTACCGCAGCAACAATGGCTTCCACCCCATATATTGTCCCAGCTCGCGCACTCGGTGGGCGGCATGGATCTGCAAACGACCGAATCCGTGTCGGAGCAATCGGGACCAGCATCTACGTCGACCGGTACACCGGTGGCGGCAATCATCCGGGACGTGGAGCACTCGTCGGGCATCTCGCGGGAGAGTTAGGAGACATGGTAGCAGTCGCTGACGTGAATCGACTCAATGCGGAGTTCTTTGCCCAACGGTACAACGGCAATTGCGAGATCTACAACGACTACACAGCGCTCATCGCACGGCAAGACATCGACGCGGTCACGATTGGAACTCCCGATCATTGGCACGCAAAGATTGCGATCGACGCGATGCGGGCCGGCAAGCATGTTTACTGCGAAAAGCCTCTCGCGTTGACCATCCGCGAAGGGCAACAGATTTGCAAGGTCGCCAAAGAGACCGGCAAGGTATTTCAAGTCGGAACCCAACAACGAAGCGAGTTCGCGCAAGTCTTCATTAAAGCGGTTGCCATTGCTCAGAGTGGTATGCTCGGAGACAAGCTTCATTGCCTGATTGGGATTGGAAAAGGCGAAAAGGGAGGCCCGTTCCAGAACAAGCCGACCCCTGAACATATCGACTGGGATCGTTGGCTAGGGCAGGCCCCTGCAGTCCCCTACTGCCCACAGCGTGGCGATTTCGACTATCGGTGGTGGCTCGAATATGGAGGGGGACAAGTTACGGACTGGGGAGCACATCATGGCGATATCGCGCTATGGGCATTGGGGATGTCGGGCTCTGGACCAACAACGATCGAGGGTAAAGGCGATTTTGGACAGGTCGAAAACGGATTCAACTCAGCCTATGAATTCGATTGCAAATTTGAGTTTGAAGGTGGGCATACGGCTCGTCTCTACTCGGGAAACAACGAGCTGATCATCAGCGGGGGCAAAGGCAAAATCCGCGTCAATCGCGGTGGATTGACGGGCAAACCTGCCGAAGAGTTGGGAGTAGCCCACAAGATTAGCAAGAACGACTGGGGGAACGATGCCGCGCCCAAAGATGGCCCACAAGGTGGCGTCGGTCCACAGTGGCTCCAGGATGCCATCGACAAACTCTATCACGGCAAGAAACCAGGCGATCACATGGGCAACTTCTTCGACTGTATTCGCAACGGTGGTACCCCAGTTAGCGATGTTGAATCGCAACACAGAAGCGCCAGCTTCTGCCATCTCGCCAACATTGCGATGCAACTCAAACGCAAACTGAGCTGGGACCCAAAATTGGAATCCTTTGTGAATGACGAGGAAGCTAATACGATGCGAAGTCGCAAACAACGCGACAAGTATAAGATTGATGTAGAAGTTTAATCCCCCCTCGAAACGCATAGACTTTAACATCTATTTGCACATGAGAGTCCAGCCGTAAATAAAGGTAACCAAATGACTGTTCAGGGAACACCAAACGATTGTGTCGAATCCGAAATCACAAGCAAGTCGACATTCGGCTTTGACCATTGCGATATCGGAACACCACACATTTCGGGATCGGCCAAGCAGGTCGATTCAGGTTGGGATGTCGTCGCAGGTGGCGTGGATATTTGGGAAACTGAGGACCAATTTCACTTCGTTTTCAAAATGATGACTGGCGACTTTGATGTTGCAGTTCGCGTGGCGAGTTTCACTCCAGCTCATCTGTACTCCAAGGCGGGACTGATGATCCGAGAAGCGTTGACGGCTGAAAGCGCTCATTTGATGCTTGTGGTTTTTGCTGACGATCAACCTCGCAATAACAATCTGGGAGCGTACGAGATGCAGTTCCGTAAAACAGAGGGTGTCCATTGCCAAGCCGTCTATCCAGCGGTTTTACCGCCGGCTCCACCTGAGTTCCCTGCTTCCTATCCGAATACTTGGCTACGCATAGCGCGTCGCGACAATCTATTTACAGCATTTGGCTCGAGCGATGGCAAATCATGGCGACTGTACGCCCAACTCGAAATGCCATTGAGCGAGACGGTCTCGGTCGGCCCCGCTTTAACGTCGCACAATGCGGAGCACGAGGCGATGGCATCCTTTCGCGACTATACCGAATTCAACTTCAAGTAATAACCAACCATGAAACGTATAAAGATAGCTGCAAATGGTCCAGTGCTCTCTCGAATGGTGTACGGTACCTGGAGATTATTGGATACCAATCCAACGGTACAAGAGATCAATCGTCGGATACACGAATGCTTGGCGGTTGGCATCACGACGATCGATACGGCTGAGATCTACGGACTATACGAGGTTGAAGAACAACTTGGCGCTGCAATTGCTTTGTCGCCCGGTTTGCGAAACAAGATCGAAATCGTGACGAAGGCGGGCATTTATGTCCCATGTCCCCTTCATCCAGAATGGAAAACGGCGCACTACAACGCTACCGAAAAGCAGCTTCGAGCGAGCCTTGAAAAATCGCTTCGTTTACTTGGTACTGACCATGTCGAGCTCTTTCTTGTTCATCGTCCGGACTGGCTCACGCGGGCGGAGAACACGGCCAGGGGACTGAATGATCTATTGAGTTCAGGGCGCATCTTGTCCGCTGGTGTTTCCAACTACACCACCTCTCAGTTTGATCTACTGAATTCGCATATGGATCAGCCACTTGTTACGAATCAGATCGAGTTTCATCTTCTGCATTCAGAACCGATTAACGATGGGACGTTGAATCAATGTGAAAAGCAGGAGGTTCTACCGATGGCATGGAGTCCTTTGGCAGGAGGACGCCTATTTGACTCCGAGAATCCTGCGGCAGTCAGACTTGCGACGGTAGCCAACGAAATGTCGGTTCGATATGGCGGCGCGAGCCTTGAGCAGCTTGCATACGCATGGATCCTGGCTCATCCGAGTTCCCCTTTACCAGTGATCGGGACGAACAAAGTAGACCGTCTTCACTCTGCGGCGAAAGCAATCGAGATCGAATTGCAGCGCGAGGACTGGTACGCACTTTGGGAAGCCGCACATGGTCACAAAATTCCGTGAGTCGTGACGCTCGACAGGATCAAGCGAAGCCAGAAGAAGCAAAAGCAATGCTGGTAGCTGTCTGGTCGGCTGAAAATACGCGGGACTGGTTCGCTGATTCTAAAACCTAGTTCCTAGTTACTAGTTCAGCGATTTCGCGTTGACATCGTCGACGATGCGAACAGACTGTTGCGAGGCAATGACCTTGTCCTGCAGCACATGCGTGGCTTGATCTGTGTTGAACTTGATCTTGGTATTTGTTTCGTTGACGAGGATCGCAGGTTTATCC
>CAIXME010000870.1 GCA_903920425.1 uncultured Pirellula sp.
AGACCATCGCCCGCGTCGAGAGCCTGCCCCAGTACTTTTGCTACGTTATCCGAAGAAACCAATCCATCATCCAAACCTGTTCCGGACATCAGCAACTCTTTATTTTTGAGGGGTGGGGAATCGGTGGGGAGCAACTCGCAGGAAAACGCTCCTCCATTACCTGCCGATTAAGGCTCAGTTGTATTCCGTCAAAGGCTAGCTTTCAAGTCGTTCTGGCAATTGTCTCTAGAATCGCAACGCCAAACCCGATAGTTTACCCATGAGGAAAAACATGACGGATTATTATTATCCATTTCATTCATTCAAACGGTTGTTTTGCAAGTTTACTTGCCTGTGCTCCGTCGCGTTCGGAGTCGACTACGGCAATTTTGGCTCCGCACAGGACTTTTCACTACCAGGGTACCAGCAAACCGTCCCGAATGACCTCACCGGTGCTGATGCGAGAGATCCAGTCGATGGGTTGCCCAAAGTCCGTAGCTTGGGCAAGTTGGTCTCTCTCGAAGGCCAGCCCGGGGACCGGGGCTCGCTGCGTCCCATTCGACACCAGCTTGGGCAAGAGGAGTTCGAGACAGGAGCCGAGATGACGGTCGATCCTGAGTCGACGATCGGTGACTTGAAATTACCCAAGCTATCCTATTTTTACGAAGAGCCGTACACCGATTACCGTACCGATGAGACTTCATTGAGCTACATGCCGGGTAATGGGGACCAATTCGGTTGGGTGTCATTCGACTCAGCCCCGTATTTGAAGCGGGGATATAGGTCGGGAATGACAGGCGCGATGAATATGCACCTGCTGGGTGGTCCGGATGCGGTTCCATTGCCTCCACGTTTGTATGATTTCTCGATAGGGTACCAAGCTCGTGGGCGGATCCAAGACATCATGAGTTATGACTTGGCGACCACCGTCGGCGTCTTTAGCGACTTTGAAGACAGCGCACGCGATGGTGTTCGATTTCCGGGACATGCGGTCGGTATGTTGCATCTAAAGCCTGAAGTCGACATCGTGTTTGGGATCGACTACCTAAGTCGGGATGACATCAAATTGCTGCCTGTTGGGGGCATGTCCTGGCGTCCTCAGTCCATGCAGGACCTTCGCTTTGACCTGGTGTTCCCAAGGCCTCGAATCGACTACTCGCTCGACAATCAAAGAAAGCTCTATCTAGCCGGCCGGTTAGGGGGCGGGAGTTGGGATATCGAGTTCCCCAATGATGATAACGATGTCATGACCTACCGTGACCTGCAATTGCTTGTCGGTTACGAACTCCGCGATACCGATGGCAGTTTAGGGTCATGGGAGTTCGGCTATGTGTTTGATCGACGCATTGAGTTCCGTACCTTAGGAACCGAATTGGCTCTAGACGATGCATTCGTCATTCGGTTGGTAACTCGAAAGTAGCGATTCATCTCGAATCGATTGCTGCGACAAAGAGCGAATCAACTGGCGATTTGCGTTACGACGCATTCGTCACTGTCTGGATGGCTCCTGCGATTGCCTGTTCTAGTGGCAAGGTGAGCGTGTTGCGATTCAGAAGGTGGTCGTAGAGTCGATCGGGCGTTAGTTCGTTTGAACAGGCTTCTATGCAATCCGTAAGATCAATCGCCGTTAATGCGGCTGGGCTGCCAACTCGCAATGCGCCATAGTCCTCGGCTGGTACGCTGAGAAAGGCTGCTGCATCGCAAGTCAGCATACGTAGGATCCGCTGGGATGATACCTCTGGGTGCGTGGCTCGAATGGTTTGTGCTTCTGCCCATAGATTCAAGTCTGGGTTCGACGCTCTCGAGTCCGTACCGATGAGGTGCACTGCTCCTAGAGCAAGTCTCTCTGCAAGTGGATACGATGGCCCATCGGGGTGTTGGTGGCCAAAGAACTGATGAGTGCGAGGGCAGTGAACAATCGCCATATTCAAAGCGTTTTCCGCAATGAACCGTACTTGGGAGTCGCTGAGGAAATTGGCATGAGCGACAAGTGACCGCCAACCGAGACGCAGGCTTTCCAGACGATCGTCGATGCTGCCCAGTTTGGGCAAATAGGATGGTTGGAGGATCGCTTGCAAGAATGCTTTAAATGGCCCCGAATGAGATCGCATCCATGCCATTTCATCTTCAGACTCAGCTAGGTGCATCGAAATGAGTCTGCTCTCAGACCGCGAAAGTTCACTCATTCGCCGCGTCATCTCGGTCGAAGCGGTATAGCTTGCATGCGGAGCTAACCCGCACCGCATGGCACCGAGCGTCGTAGGTGCATGGAGATGCTTTTGAAGGAATGCGTTGGACTGTTCGGCTCTTGGTTCTGTAACATCGAGCATCTCGATGCACGGCTGAACGACTGTGGGAAAAACGTTGTTCGCGAAACTGGTTGTAGAAAAAGCGGTTTGGCACCAAACGGGATCCCAGGGTTGGGTGGTCATATCCACAATCCAGCGAACGCCATGCGAATAGGACTCACGCAACCCAGCCTCGATCGCGGCTTTGCGATTGTCCATCAAATGAGGGGCTGATTCCGATTGGGCAGTTCGAAACGCAATCAGCCGTTTAATCCAATCTGGAAAAGTCGGCCCAGCAGGAATGGGCTGCGTGAGGTCGCTAAATTCGAGGTGGCAGTGGGCGTTTATCAATCCCGGGGCAATTGCAACGCGGGGCAGATTGATTCTGCGAATGGATGCAAATTGTGGGGGCAGTTCAGCCCCCACATGCAAGATTTTGCTGCCGCCAATCACAAGATATCCATCCCGAATTGGCGAACTGCTAACTGGTACGAGCCATTTCGGTGCGACTACAACAACGCCATCGATCGATGGCAAAACGATTGGACTGGCTGAATGCATAAGGCTAGGACTCGTGTTCTATCGAGACGAGCCTCAGTGGATGACCCTGCCCGCAATTACGGTCTCCGCGGTCATCTCATCCCCAAAGGAAGTGTGCACGATAACTTTCTGCTTGAGTGTAGCATTCGAGTCGTCTTCGAGAAGTTCCCCTTTGAAAACAAACGGAATGATATGCAGCGTTTTTTCCTCTGTTGGAATAGTGAATGTAAACCGATTGTCTTCGCAATCGATCGATTTGATCGTGAACGGTTTCTTGGCACGCACAATCAATCGCTGTTGAGTTGATTTTCCGACTCCGACGTCCCCTAGCGATACCAACGTAGGGGATATGGATACTGGCGGGAGAACGCGTGCGGTTACAGGAAGAGTGAATTGATCGCCCCGTTCATCGTTGGTGATTACGACCAACTCGTCCAGAAGATCACCAATTGGCGCGGTTTCCTTGAGCTTGATGTGCAGCAAATAGTTTGTGAGCGATCCTTGGCGTTGTATTGGGTCCAAACGCACTTCCAGTGATTCGCTATTGCCGCGGATATCCATGATCTTCCAGTCGCTTCGACCTGCGTACGAGATCTTCAGATCGACCGTTTTGGCGGCTCCTTGATCAACGTCCCCGAATCGGACTTCACCCGGCTCCACAACCACGTCCGACCGGATTTTGCCACCTACTGTGAGCTTTACTTCGGCATAGTAGGGGCGATCGATAACCAACGTGATCTCTGCGCTTTTGGTACCGATAAAGGAGCGCGTGTTGAATTGAGCAATCACTTCCCCTTTCTCCCAAGACTTAAGGGTTTTCTTGGTCAGGACAGGAGTGGTGCAACCGCAGCTGCTGCGAATCGAAGCGATGTGCACGTCTTCTTCGAAGCAGTTTTCGATAACGAAAGAATGCTCGGTTTTGGCGTTTCGGCTGACCGTGCCAAAATCATGGTGTGTTTCCGTGAACAGTTTCTGCGCCCACTGGTCCGCAAAGGCATGCGTTGTCGAAATTGCTTGCATTGCTGTCATCGCAATGAGCAATGAAAGGAGTTGCCAGGAAATCGAAATTGGGCGTGAAAAAATTGCTCGAAGGATCATCCGTGTGTACTCTCCGGTCAAGGCAAAATCGATGCTAATCCAGGCGAGCCGAACCTTGGCGGATCGCTCGCGAAAGTCTTTTTGATCGGCACAATCGGTACTATCGTTGATGAATGTTTGTCAAAAAGGGAAGCTCGTCAGGGTGCGTCTTGCCCAAGCTGTGCTGTTTACCACTTTTCGATCCGCTATCCTGCTTCTACACACGCGGCGCAACGTTTTCCAGGATGTTTCGAGATGGCATTTATTCCAGTCCCAATGGTACCCGAGGTTCGTATCCGGCAATTGAATTCGCATCCTGTCGACGCGAGTGGTGACTACGTTTTGTATTGGATGACGGCGTTCCGGAGAACCACTTCGAATTTTTCGTTGCAGCGGGCCGTAGAGTGGAGTGAAAACCTAAAAAAACCACTCGTCATTCTCGAAGCTCTTCGTTGCAATTATCGATGGGCCTCGGATCGCTTTCACCGCTTTATTGTCGATGGGATGGTGGACAATGCGAATGCAACCCTTGGCTCCAATGCGCTTTATTGTGCGTATGTGGAAAGGGAGCGGGGGGCCGGCAGCGGGCTAGTGGAAACGATGGCAAAGAATGCATGTGTCGTTGTCAGCGATGATTTCCCATGCTTCTTTCACCCTGCTATGTACCACCGTATTGCGAGGCGATGGGGACACGCTGTGGAGTTGGTAGATAGCAACACGATTGTTCCGATGCGAGCCACCAATCGAACCTTTACTGTCGCGCACTCCTACCGTCGATATATGCAGAAAGTGGTTTACGATGGGCTGCCTGAGTTCCCCGTACCCGAACCGTTGGATTTCTTGCGTGTTAGTCCGGTTGCTAAATTGCCGGCGGAGGTCACTCGGCGCTGGGAATTGTTTTCGGGTCAGGACGCTTGCTCGCAGCTTGCGGCTGTCGACTGCGCTGAGTTGCCTATCGACCATAACGTAAAAGCAACGCGTGAAAGAGGAGGGCCAGTCGAAGGTACCGCGGTCCTCGAGCGATTCATGGCGAGCAAGCTATCTGCGTACGCCGAGGCACGCAATGAACCCGAGCAGCAAGGCTCCAGTTGGTTGTCCCCTTATCTGCACTTTGGCCACGTGAGTCCGCACGCGGTTTTCCAGCGATTAGCGGAAGCAACGAATTGGGACGCTCGAAAGCTTGGTAAGCCGAACGGAAAGATGACAGGGTTTTGGAATATGGGGGCTGACGCAGAAGCGTTCCTCGATCAACTGATGACTTGGCGGGAAATTGGCTTTAACCAATGTTGGCGTGATCCGCATTACGATAGGTTTGAATCGTTGCCAGACTGGGCGCAAAAGACGCTGCAGGACCACGAGGGCGACCACCGGTCGTACACGTACTCGCTTGAAGAATTCGAACAGTCGCAAACACACGACGCGCTTTGGAACGCTGCACAACAACAGCTGGTTCGCGACGGTCGTATGCACAATTACTTGCGCATGCTTTGGGGGAAGAAAATCCTGCATTGGTCCCGCTCGCCGCGAGAGGCGTTGCAAGTCATGATCGAGCTTAACAATAAATACGCGCTCGATGGCCGCGATCCCAATTCCTACAGCGGTATATTCTGGGTTCTGGGCCGGTACGATCGCGCGTGGGGGCCCGAGCGAGAAATCTTTGGCAAGGTTCGGTATATGACCAGCGAATCTACACAAAGCAAATTCCGGGTGAAAAACTACATCGCCAAATACACCTAAGTACCGTCGATCCGAACCAACTCCTGCCAAGATCGCTTCAAAAGAATCAAATTGGAATTTCCTCCAAGACTTTGGATGCGGGACGGAAACCATGATGCTGGGTGTTTGAAGAATTCTTGGCCGATGGTTACACTGTGTTTTCGCAACGTTGCTTTTCCGCAACTCGGCGTTTTCAGACCCTATCCTGGGCCGTTTGGGGACTCCGAACTCAGGAATGCGAGACAGGAGATTTTTGGCGTGGTTCTGCGTGGATTTCAGACGCTGGAAACTCCCTTAGCAATTTGGGGCTGATTGTGATCGCATCGTCTAAGTAAGGAATGGTTTGAGGTTGGCATGCTGCAAAATATTCGCAAGCTCCAGTTGACTGAATTGCAACGAGATGGAATGCGGCTTGCCGGTCGGTTCAACGCACAGCTGATGGACTACGTGCGGCAGTATATTGCTCCAGGTATCTCGACTGGAGAAATCGATCGACTGGTACATGATTACACGGTACAGCACAAACATATTCCCGCGACTCTTGGCTACTTAGGGTACACCAAAAGCTGTTGTACCAGCGTGAACGAAGTCATCTGCCACGGCATCCCTGGCGACTATGTCTTGCTAGAAGGGGATATCGTTAACGTCGACATCACGTCGATCGTAGATGGATGGCACGGCGACCAATCGGAGACATTCTTGGTCGGCGAGGTCAGCGACTCTGCTCGCAAAGTGACGCAATGCGCATTCGACTCGATGCATCGCGCCATAGCTGCTCTCGAACCGGGTTGCCCCGTGAGTGTGATCGGCGATAACGTCGTTGCAGAAGCAACTGTTCGTGGATTCACGGTGGTACGTGAATACGTTGGTCACGGTCTGGGAAGACGATTTCACCAGTATCCGAACATTCCTCACGTACCCGATCGCAAAAGCCGCCAAGAAAGGCTGCTACCGGGCATGTGCTTCACTGTCGAGCCGATGATCAACGAAGGAACTCGATTCACCAAACTCGACACCAAAGATAATTGGACCGTCCGAACGCGGGACGGAAAGCTTTCCGCTCAATTCGAACACACCATTCTCATGCGAGAAGATGGCCCCGAGATTCTGACGCAGACGGTCAATGGACCTCAACGCGGCCATCAGTTCTAGATCTGCGCGTATTCAACAGGTAGTGGAACTTCAACAGGTAGCGGGACTTGTGAAAGTTCCGTTGAATCGCCAGTCGTAATTGCCCATCATGCGTGGTTTGAGCCGCCTGGCGTAGAGGCTCCGCTCCGGAAGATTCACATCTTCCGCTACGGGGGGGCGGGGACCCTTGAAGCCATCTCGAATAATGGATGCACAGTATGCATCCCACTTTTTTGGGATATGAACAGGAGGAAACGGAGGAAAGACGAATCCCAATCTCTG
>CAIXME010000871.1 GCA_903920425.1 uncultured Pirellula sp.
ACTCGAACTATCCACAGGCCGGCCGAAAGACGCAAAGGAAGCGGAAAGAAGTTGACGGTGCGTGGTGCAAAGCACAACAACTTAAAGAACATCGATGTGGACATTCCGTTAGGTTGTTTTGTTGCGGTTACCGGTGTCAGCGGTAGTGGCAAGAGTTCGTTGATTACGGACATCCTGTCACCTGCGTTGCGCAACGCGCTTCAACGAGCCGAAGATACACCGGGCCAGCATGATTCCATTGAGGGATTGGAGCACCTCGACAAAATCATCGATATCGACCAAAGCCCCATCGGCCGAACTCCTCGCAGCAATCCGGCAACCTACGTCAAAGTGTTTGATGAGATCCGAGATTTGTTTGCAGAGCTCCCGGAGTCGAAACGACGAGGTTTTTCCCCTGGCACGTTTAGTTTCAATACCGAACAAGGGCGATGCTCGGCATGCGATGGACATGGTGCGAATCGGCTCGACATGGAGTTCTTAGCGGATTTGTGGGTGCCATGCCCGATCTGCGAAGGCAAACGGTATGGTCGTCCAACATTGCAAGTGGAGTTCAAAGGCAAGTCCATCGCGGATTGCCTGGACCTCGATGTACAGCAGGCGCTCGAACACTTCGAAGCGTTCCCGAAGATCTACGAGAAGTTGCAAACGCTGCACGATGTAGGGTTGGACTACCTGAAACTGGGGCAGCCTTCTCCAACGCTTTCGGGAGGCGAGGCGCAGCGAATCAAGCTTTCCAAAGAGCTCAGTAGACGATCCACTGGCAGGACGTTGTATGTCCTCGATGAGCCAACGACCGGTTTGCATTTTTACGATATCGACTTGTTGCTCAAAGTGCTGCAAAGCCTCGTCGATCGCGGCAATACGGTAATCGTCATTGAGCACAATTTGGATCTCATCCAGGCTGCGGATTGGGTGATCGATCTTGGACCCGAAGGGGGAGCCGGAGGTGGGACGGTTCTCTGCGAAGGAACGCCGGAGGCCATCGCCAAGCAGAAGAAATCCCATACAGGGATTGCTCTCAAGAAGTATTTTGAAACGCACAATACAGATAGCAAGCCTAGCAAGGCGAAAGCGAGCAAGTCCCCTGTCAAAGCAAAGAAAAAGGTGAGAACAAGCTTGGCATTGCAGGATGTGCATGTGATTGGTGCGGAGCAGCACAACCTAAAGAAGATCGATGTCACGCTAGCTAGAAACCAGATGACTGTTTTTTGCGGTCAAAGCGGCAGCGGTAAAACCTCGATGGCCATGGATACGATCTACGCCGAAGGGCAGCGCCGGTTTGTCGAAAGCCTGAGCCCTTACGTCAGGCAATTCGTTGGGCAGATGCCAAAGCCAGTCGTCGAACGGGTCGAGGGGCTGAGTCCATCGGTCGCTATCGAACAACGCAATTTGTCGCACACTCCGCGCAGTACCGTGGGAACGGTCACCGAGGTGTATGACTATTTCCGCGTTCTGTTTGCAAGACTTGGGCAAATGCACTGCACGCGATGCAATGAGCCAGTGAGCACGCAAACCAGCGATCAGATCATTGATCGATTGATCGCGATGGGAAAGTCATTACCGAGCAAATCCTCACAACGCGCATTGCTGTTAGCGCCGATAACACCCAATGTGAATCAAACGCCGGAGCAATGTTTTGCTGAGCTAAAGCAGCAAGGCTTCGTCCGAGTGCGAATCAACGGACGGACCTACGATCTCGATAACGCTCCGCTGATGCAAAAGAAGAGCCGCTACGAATTGCAGTTGGTCGTCGATCGGATCGTTTTGAATGGCAAGGACCCTGGCCGCCTCGGCGATAGTGTTTCCACGGCGCTAACGATGGGTAACGGCGTAATTCAGTTGGCGCTGGTAGACGACGATCGCGCTGAGGTGCACTGGGATGTTCAGACTTTTTCGCTGCAGTTGGCCTGTTCCCCGTGCGGGCTCTCATTCCAGCCGCTAACGCCGCATAGTTTTTCGTTCAATAC
>CAIXME010000872.1 GCA_903920425.1 uncultured Pirellula sp.
ACGGTGCATTTCTTGACCCTGGACCAGATTCGATCAGCAATCGAAGAGTATGGATTTGAAGCCAGGCAGCGGGACGTTTTTTATCAGCTCGTGGACCCCGAGCTTGAACAGCGCGCGATCGCCGCGAACAGGCTTAAAAATTCCGAAAAGCCATCGCCGGCGCTTGTTGAGTTGGTCGTCCCGTAGGGGCCGCACCGGTTTCCGATGGGGCGTGCCGCAGGGCTGGTATTCCAGATCTTCCGCTTCGAAGTATGGCAATTTGGAATTTTTGGCATAGTCGCACCTTGCCAAAAAGAAAATTGTCTTCGTAAGTCTTTATCTGGTTTGTAGTTGCGTCTTATTCTTTTGTGGCTGGCACGCGGCTTGCTCTCGCAGTGTCCAACCTGTCGAAGACTGCCAGTTTGGGCTGATTTCGTTTTTAGGCGGGAATTTGATTGGCGATTCACCGGAGTGCGGGAGGGCCTGCATTCTTGAAAAACACAGATTTACGTTCGTTGGTGTTTACCGACTCATCGCAAGGAGTTCAACGTGGCAAAACAGATGGTTTTTGATGACGAAGCGAGACAGCCTCTGCTGGCTGGCGTTTCTAAGCTCGCAAGAGCTGTTCGCAGCACATTGGGTCCTCGCGGCCGCAATGCTGTACTCGACAAAGGTTGGGGGTCGCCAAAAATCACCAAGGACGGTGTGACTGTCGCTGAAGAAATTGAATTGGACGATCCGTTTGAAAATCTCGGAGCGCAATTGGTTAAGGAAGCTGCCAGCAAGACCAATGATGTCGCTGGTGACGGTACCACAACAGCGACCGTTTTGGCCGAAGCGATTTTCCGCGAAGGCTTGAAGATGATCGCTGCGGGTGCAGATCCGATGGCACTGTCCCGTGGAATCGCCAAGGCGGTTGAAGCGGTTAAGGCTGAGATTGACAAGGTTGCGATCGCAATCGATGCGAAGAGCAAAAAGGAAATCAAGCAAGTCGCAACGATTGCGGGCAACAATGACCCAGCGATCGGCGACGTTTTGGCTGAGGCGTTCCTCAAAGTTGGTAAGGATGGCGTGATTGCTGTCGAAGAAGGACGCGGAAGCGAAACGACGGTTGAAGTCGTAGAAGGTATGCAGTTTGATCGCGGCTTTCTGTCGCCTCACTTCGTAACCAATCAAGACCAAGTCTCGGTTGAGTTGGAAGATTGCTACCTCTTGATCCACGAAGAGAAGATCAGCAACAACAAGAAGCTCATTCCTATTCTCGAAGCAATTAGCAAGGCCAAGAAGCCATTGTTGATTTTGGCAGAGGATATCGACGGGGACGCGCTTGCGACCCTCGTTATCAACAAGATGCGTGGCATCCTGAGTGTCGTCGCTGTCAAGGCTCCAGGGTACGGCGATCGTCGCAAGGCTATCCTCGGCGATATCGCTGCATTGACCAATGCCAAGGCGATTTTCAAGGACCTTGGGATCGATCTTGAGTCCGTTAAGCTAAGTGATCTTGGACGTTGCAAGAAGGTTCATATCACCAGCGAAAACACCGTCATTATTGGCGGAGCGGGCAAGAAGGATGCGATCGAGGGACGAGTCGCCACGATCCGCCGCGAGATCGAAAACACCGACAGCGATTACGATCGCGAGAAGTTGCAAGAGCGACTTGCGAAGCTTGCTGGCGGTGTTGCTCAAATCAACGTTGGTGCCGCAACTGAAACCGAAATGAAGGAGCGAAAGGCCTTGATCGACGACGCCAAGGCAGCTACGCAAGCGGCCTTGGACGAAGGTATTGTTCCGGGTGGTGGTGTTGCTTTGTTGCGTTGCGAAAATGCATTGAGCAAATTGAAGCTCGAAGGCGACGAAGCTTTCGGTGTTAAGATCATCATCAATGTTCTCGACTATCCATTGCGTTCTATCGCCAACAATGCAGGGCTTGATGGAGCGGTCGTGGTGAATCGCGTTCGCCAACAAAAGGAAAAGACCGAAGGTTACGATGCGAACTCGGACAAGTACGTCGACATGATCAAGGCTGGCATCATCGATCCTGCCAAGGTAGTGAAGACGGCTCTCAGCAATGCTGCTTCGGTCGCGTCGCTCTTGCTCACAACCGAATCGCTCATCGTCGACATTCCTAAGGAAGAAGAGCCAGCCGGAGGTGGTCATGACCACGATCACGGAATGGGTGGCATGGGAGGAATGGGCGGCATGGGTGGTATGGGCGGCATGGGAGGAATGGGTGGCATGGGCGGCATGATGTAATCCAGCATCGTTCGTCGGTCTGTTCATCTGTTCTTTGAATCCAAACAATTCGATATCCCGCCTTGGATGGGGTATCCAAAACTGACAATTCAACATTTATTCAATCAGTAAGGAATGATCCAATATGGCAAAAGTAAACATTCGTCCACTTGATGACCGTGTCGTTGTTCAACCACTTGAAGCTGAAGAGACCACCGCAGGCGGTATCGTTCTTCCAGATTCGGCCAAGGAAAAGCCACAGCGTGGCAAGGTCGTAGCTGTAGGGCCAGGCAAGTTGCTTGATAGTGGCGTACGCGGTGCTTTGAGCGTGACCGTTGGCGACGAAGTTATCTTCGGCAAGTACGGAGGAAGCGAAGTTGAGATCGATGGCGTTGAGTACAAGATTTTGCGTGAAAGCGACGTCCTCGCCAAGCTTGCATAGTCTGAGCGATTGAACGATCTCCGTTTTACCGCCGTCGGACTCGGCGGCGGTATTCCCCCCGAAACCAACCTATTTCAAACTGATAAGGACTGCTAAGCGTGGCTAAGCAATTACTATTTGATGAACAAGCCCGAGCGAGAATGCTTCAGGGTGTAGAGAAGCTGGCAAATGCTGTTGCTGTAACGATGGGACCCACGGGTCGCAATGTGATCATCGACAAGAGCTTTGGTGGCCCAACGGTAACCAAAGACGGCGTAACCGTTGCCAAGGAAATTGAACTGGAAGACCGGTTCGAAAACATGGGCGCTAAGCTCGTCGTGGAAGTTGCACAGAAGACTAGCGATCTCGCTGGCGATGGTACAACCACCGCGACCGTTCTTGCTCGCGCGATCTTCAAGGAAGGGCTTCGCAATATCGCCGCCGGTAGCAATCCGTCGGCAATCCGTCGCGGTATCGACAAGGCTGTGGAAGCAGCTTCCGTCAAGCTCCATGAAATGGCAAAGCCAGTTAGCAACCGAGAAGAAGTTGCAAACGTCGGCGCCATCTCCGCGAACAACGACATGTCCATCGGTTCTTTGCTTGCAGAAGCTCTGGAACGCGTCGGCAAAGATGGTGTGATCACCGTCGAAGAAGGCAAGACTGCCGACACCAGCGTAGAGTACGTGGATGGTATGCAATTCGACAAGGGATTCGTTTCCCCGTATTTCATCAATACACCGTCGGACATGAGCTGCACGTACGACAACGCGTTGGTGCTTCTCTATGAAAAGAAGATCAGCAACATTCGCGATTTGGTACCTGTGCTTGAGAAGATCAGCGCTGCTGGCCAACCGCTGTTGATCATCTGCGAAGATGTCGATGCAGAAGCGTTGACACTCTTGGTGGTAAACAAGCTGCGTGGAACGCTGAACGTTTGTGCTGTTAAGGCACCTGGATTCGGTGACCGTCGCAAGGCAATGCTCGGCGATATCGCTGTTCTCACCGGCGGTACCTTCATCAGCGATGACCTTGGGCTCCAACTGGAGAAGGTTTCGTTGGAACATCTTGGACGCGCCAAGAAGGTCGTCGTCGACAAGAACAACACAACCATCGTCGAAGGTGGCGGAGACCGCAAAGCGATCGATCAACGAGTTGCTCAGATCCGTGCTCAGATCGAGCAATCCGACAGCGAATACGACAAGGAAAAGTACCAAGAGCGATTGGCCAAATTGGCTGGTGGCGTCGCTGTCATCAGCGTTGGTGCCGAAACCGAAGCGGACATGAAGCAAAAGAAGGCACGTGTTGAAGATGCGCTGCACGCTACGCGAGCTGCTGTCGAAGAAGGAATCTTGCCTGGTGGTGGTGTCGCGCTCATTCGATGCCGTGAAACCGTACAAGCTGTCGCTAAGAGTCTTAGCGGTGATGAAAAGACGGGTGCAGAGATTATCTTGCGAGCTCTCGAAGCGCCGCTACGTCAAATCGCCGACAATGCTGGTATCGATGGTAGTGTGGTAGCGGACGAAGTGAGCCAAAAGCCGCTCTCGACTGGCTATGACGCCAACAAAGGTCAGTATGTCGATATGCTCAAGGCTGGCATCATCGATCCGGTCAAGGTTGTTCGAACTGCGTTGACAAACGCAGCCAGCATCGCTGGTTTGCTTCTGACGACAGAAGCGTTGGTAACAACTTATGACAAAGACGACAAGAAAAAGCGAAAGGTAGAAGGATCGATCAACTAATGGTTGGTTGATTCAAAGATTGATCTTTCTGTAGTTCAGGGGTCACTTGCGATGGTGTACAACACTCCGCGAGTGACCCTTTTTTAGTAATCCTTGTAGTTAAGAGCTTGAACGTGGCGAACAAACGAGACTATTACGAAATTCTCGGTGTACAGCAATCGGCATCGCAAGATGAAATTGCCAAGGCCTATCGCAAGCTTGCTCTCAAGTATCACCCGGATTCCAATCAAGGTGATACCGATGCGATTCACAAGTTTAAAGAGGCCGCCGAAGCGTACGAAGTCCTCAGTGACGCTCAAAAGCGAGGGCGTTACGACCAATACGGCCATGCCGGCGTGGATGGTGGCGGCGGCGGTGGCGGGTTTCGCGATGTCGGTGATATTTTCGAGGCCTTCGGCGATGTTTTTGGCGGCACGATTTTCGAAGACTTCTTTGGTGGCGGTGGAGGCCGAAGTCGCGGCCGCGTTCGCAAAGGTGCCGATTTACGTTGCGACGTAACCTTGGAACTGGAGGAAGCAGCCCGAGGTGTTACCAAGACGGTTTCGCTGACACGCCACGCGAAATGCAATACCTGCTCTGGCTCCGGCGCAGCTGTTGGTTCGCAACCGGAAACGTGTCGCAAATGCCAAGGGCGCGGCCAAGTGATCCAGGCGTCAGGTATTCTACGAGTTCAAACCACTTGTCCGATTTGCCGTGGTAGCGGAAAGACAATCAGCAAACCGTGCAAGGACTGCGATGGTCAAGGCCTCACTCCGCATGACGTCAAGTTGGAGGTCAAGATTCCCGCAGGTGTAGACGATGGCATGCGAGTCAGATTACCAAACGAAGGACAGCCTAGTCCGGACGGTGGACCAAAGGGTGACGCGTACTGCTTTATCCATCTGAAACAGCATTCCATTTTCCATCGAGATGGTCACAACCTGGTTTTTCAATTACCGGTGGCGTTCAGTCAAGCGGCATTGGGAACGACCGTCGAAGTCCCCACGCTTGATGGGAAACGCTCCCTCGATATCCCTAACGGCACGCAAAGCGGAACCGTGTTTCGACTACGTGGCTTTGGGATGCCAGACCCACATACGGGAGCCCGAGGGGATATGTTGGTAGAGACAATCATCGAAGTTCCAAAGAAGTTTACGAAGCGGCAACAGGAGTTGCTCCGTGAACTTGCTGAACTAGACGACAAAGAAATCACACCTGAACGCAAGGGGTTCATGGATCGTATCGTCGCTTACTTTCAAGGTGATACGTCCGAATCCGCTGCCAAGGCAAAGAACTAGTTGGCTACAATTTTTATTCTCTAAACGTCACATAAGTCACTATGTCGAAAGAATCTCAAAACAGCGACAACGCGTCCAACAACAACGCAGCAGACACCAATGCTAGCGACTCCATTTTCGAGTCGCTGGAAAGCGAAACCTTTGACTCTGCTGTGGACATGGAATCGCCCGAACAAATCGTCGATCTGCTCGAACAACAGCTTGCGGATGTGCGAGAGCGAGAGCTCAAAGCGCAGGCCGAATTGGAGAACTTTCGTAAACGACTTCTCCGAGATACCGAGCAGCAACTCAAGTATGCACTGATGCCATTTGTCCGCGACTTGGTCGAAGTGGTCGACAATCTCAATCGAGCTTCCGAAGCTGCTAATACCGGCAGTGGAACCGAGGGTGTTGTCGCTGGTGTCAAGCTAGTGCAACATCAGTTCAATCAAGTGTTAGCGAAGTATTCTTGCAAGCCGATTGTTTCCGTCGGACAGCAATTCGATCCGAATTTCCATCAAGCGATCGCACAACAGCCGAGCGCGGAACATGCTGCTGGCACAGTCATGTACGAAACTTCTGTCGGATACATCATGCACGATCGCGTCGTTCGACCGAGCATGGTGATCGTTTCCACCGGGCCAGCAAACTAAAACACCATCAAGGATATTGGAGCCAAGTCATGCCAACCTACGATTACGAATGCGATGCTTGCGATCACAAGTTCGAACTATTCCAGTCGATTTCGGCTGACCCAGAAAAGAAGTGCCCGAAGTGCAAAAAGCTCAAGCTTAGACGGTTGATTGGGACCGGTGCGGCGGTCGTTTTTAAGGGCTCTGGTTTCTATCAAACGGATTATCGAAGCGATTCCTATAAGAAGTCCGCTGCAGCCGATTCGGGAAGTTCTTCTTCGTCCGACTCCTCCAAGAGCAGTTCGTCCAAGTCGGCAAGCTCGTCCGAGAGTGCTAGCCCCGCTCCGTCGACCGATTCCAAGCCTGCATCGAGTGGCTCGGAATCCAAAGCAAAACGCAAAGGCAAGAAGGAGTAGATTCTCCGAGAGAGTTTATTCCTCCTGCCCAACTCGATTGCTTTCGTAAGAATCCCGCAGACTTGATCTGCGGCGAATTAACCAAAAATTCAACAAAGGTTAACACTCTGCGGTCCAGCTTCTGTTTAGTCTCTATGTCTGGTTGGATTGTAACCGGGCAGCTTTCTGAAGCTTGGCCCAAAAACCTTTGAGAATCACCATGAGAAAATTTCTTTGCCTGATGGCATTTGCTTTGTTAAATACGTCTGCGGTGAACGCAGACATTATCGTTTCTGAAGTACAAGCTGGCGGTAGCGGTGCTGTTTATGGAGCGGATTGGTTTGAGCTGACGAACAATGGTAACAGTGACGTGAGCTTGGTTGGTTGGAGAATTGACGATAGCTCGAACACGTTTGCCGCAGGATCAGAGTTCCGAGGTATTACTTCGATTGCAGCCGGTCAGACGGTGATCTTTCTTGAAGGGAACGCTGCAGGCTCGACGGATGCGACCATTCAAACAGCGTTTATCAATGCTTGGTTCGGTGGTGTAGCACCTGCTGGATTCGTGAATGGCTTTTATGGTGGTTCGGGGCTTGGGCTTAGCAGCGCGGGTGATGCCGTAAACATTTTTGATAACACCCAAGTGAAAGTTGCTGGCGTTACGTTTGGAGCCTCGACTGTTGGTTTTAGCTTTGATAACACCGCAGGGCTAAATAACTCGATCATCAACACTCTGAGTTCTGTCGGCGTGAACGGTGCGTTTACGTCGTCGAACGGTATAGAAGTTGGATCGCCGGGAGTGCAGTCCATATCCGCTGTTCCAGAACCTACCTCCATTGCTCTCCTGGTTGTTGGTTCGGCCGGTTTGTTAGCTCGTCGTCGGCTAGCCTCCCGCAAGAACAAATAGTTGTGAGATCATCTTCGAAGTTTTCCTCGAAGACGTTTTGACAATGAGACAAAAATAAAGGCCCTCGAAGAATGTTCTTCAAGGGCCTTTTCTTTTTCTATAGCGGCAATAGCTCCGTTTCATCTACCAAGCTATGCCTTCTACCGGCGTTTGATCAAATCGTTTAGAACGGGTACCGGCCGTATCCTGAGCGGTATACAGGGCCGCCGACTCCGATGTTGATGCTGACTCCTCCACGTGGTCCATAACCGTAGTTTGGAACGCCGAAACCATAAACGGGCGGCCTATAGACAGGCGGCCCATAGACAGGCGGCCTGTAGACGGGCACAGGTTGGTACACCGGCACAGCATAGACCGGAGCGCGGTACACGGGAACAACAGCTGGTCGCGCCACGACAATTGGGCGAGCCACAATTGCAGGCCTCGCAACAACTACCGGTCGCGCGTATCGATAGCCATGAGCCGATGCTTCTCCAGCAAGCATGCACGTCATCAGCGCAAAACCCGCCGTCAATAATGACTTTCTCACCATCAGATTTTTCTCCTATGTAGGTAGTAAAACGCGACATGATGATAGGCGCACGCAGCTAGGGATCAAGCTACAATTGGCAAAGATTTTCTTTATCTCGAGTCCACTCATTCACTCGCCTTGTACCTCGAAAACTATTTCAACATGAAACCTCTGAAGATATCCGCATCGAAAGTTTCCAGGTGGGCCTGCACGCTGCTTTTGGTAAATGCGTCGACACCAATTTGCCTAGGTGACGATAGCAGCTTCGCCAAGCTAGCCCCCCCTGCCCCGGAAAAGGGGACTATACGCGTCGCCACGTTCAACATGGCATTAAATCGCAAAGAAGATGGACAGTTGGTGAAAGACTTGAGCAAGGGAGATGAACAAGCAAAAAAGCTGGCGGCCATCGTTCAGGCGGTTCGTCCCGATGTTTTGCTTGCAAATGAAGTCGACTACTCTAACGGTAAAGCGGCCGAGATTCTGCTCAAAGACTATTTGGGGTCGCCCCAGCTTGCCCAAGCAAAGAGCGAACTCAAGTTTGTTTATACAGGCCCCGTCAATACAGGCGTGCCGTCTGGGCTGGATCTCAATCTGAACGGTCGCAATTCTGATAGCGACGACGGTTGGGGGTACGGCGCATTTCCGGGGCAATACGGCATGGCAGTATATAGCAAGTTTCCAATCAACAATCAGGACGTTCGCTCTTTCCAGTTGCTGAAGTGGCACACGATGCCCAATGCACTGCGACCTAAGCTTACGGACAAAGAAACGGGCAAAGAGAAATTCTTCCATTCTGATGAAGTCTGGGAAAAGCTGAGGCTGAGCTCGAAATCGCATTGGGACGTGCCGATTCTGATCGGTGACAAGGTCTTTCATTTGATTGCTTCTCATCCTACGCCACCTGTTTTTGATGGACCAGAGGACCGCAACGGTTGTCGAAACCACGATGAGATTCGATTGCTGCGAGACTATGTCGAAGGTAGCTCGAATACGGAATACATTGTCGATGATAGTGGAAAGCGTGGGGCATTAAGTGATAACGCTTTTTTTGCCATCGTTGGCGATTTGAATGCAGACCCAAACGATGGTAGCGGGCTTCCCAGTGGGATCACGGATTTGTTACGCAGCGAACGAGTGACATCCGAGTTTGTGCCTGCAAGCGAGGGAGCGGTGGCAGCAGCTAAATCTCAGGGGAAAGCGAATGAGAAGCACAAAGGTAATCCTGCTCATGACACGGGCGATTTCAACGACAACAACCCTGGCAATCTACGGATCGATTTCGTTTTGCCATCGAGCAACTGCGAGGTAGTTTCTGGGGGAGTCTTTTGGCCCACTCCTGAACAACTGCAAAAGTGTGGACTCGATCCCGATTGGATCGATGCATCGGATCATCATTTGGTTTGGTTGGACATCCGAATGCGATAGCGTGTAACTCGATTCGAGAAAGAGTTATAGCCGGGGCGATTTCTACAATCGCCCCATATAACAATAATCTTAACCAATCCTTCATGTGTAGCTGCGCCTGCGGTGGTACGGTTTTCTGGCCAAGGTATACGAGACGGATCACATGGGCTTCCCCTGAATTGCCTGCTTGGTGATCCGGCAATGCTAACTACGCATTCCTGTTTTGCGAGTAGCAATCCGCGTGAGGTTAGGAGACAACTAAACTGTGTTTGGGCTAGGAATCGGTCTCTCATTGTTACTAGTGCTATGCATTTTATGCGTATGTGCGTTCGAGTTCATCAACGGATTTCATGATACGGCCAACGCTGTGGCGACGGTGATCTACACCAAGTCTTTAAAGCCATGGAGGGCCGTATTGCTTTCTGGTGTACTCAACGGTTTGGGTGTATTCATGGGAGGTACCGCCGTCGCAATGGGGATCATCAATTTGTTGCCTGTAGAAACGCTGGTCGATCAAAACATCACGCATAGCTTGGGCATGGTCGGTGCGATTCTATTGACCGCGATATTTTGGAACCTCGGGACCTGGTGGCTCGCCATCCCGGCGTCGAGCTCGCATACGCTGGTTGGGGCAATCATCGGGGTAGGAATCGCTTACAGCCTTTTGCCTGAGACTGGAACTGCT
>CAIXME010000873.1 GCA_903920425.1 uncultured Pirellula sp.
ATGAGCAACCATCGGGCGAAATGGCTGGAAGTGCACCGGAAACGCAGAACCCTACTTCGCAAAAGGAATCGTCCTCTGAAAAAGATCTTCGCGAAAAACTAGTAGGCTCCTGGAAGATTGTCTCAGCGTCTTTCGATGGCAAGCCGAGTGAGTTGCATCGCACTTCCGTTACCATCAAACATATTACGCCAGTCCATATCATTTGGATTGGTTATCAGCCTGAAGATAGAAAGATATTCCGGAGCGCAGGTGGCTCATGGACCATCGCAGAGGGCAGATATGTGGAAACGATGAGGTATGGATTAGCGGATACATTTAAGCAAGATTCGTTTGGCAAATCGCTTGGGTTTGATTGTCGATTCGAAGGAGACAAGTGGATCCAGAGCGGCAAGTTACCCAACGGAGTTATGCTCGAAGAAATCTGGCAACGCATCCAAGAGAACGAAGATGTAGATGCGTGGCCAGCGGCACAAAAGTAGAGCCTCTATGCCAGTGAGCAAAACGTCCACCGCAACTCACTCCCCCGTGCAAACCTAGGTACGAAAACGTGAAACAAAACCTTGCCAATAGCTTGATCCAAGAATGGACATTGGTCGGCCTAAAACCGATGCACCGAGCTATCGTGCGCCAGGCGGTTCACTCAAACATTACAGGTTTGTTAAAGAACGAGATTCAGATCGTATGGCGAACGTTGAATACCAATAACGATCATGACGAGAAAAGCAATGAAGTTAACCTGAGAGATGAGAACGTTTGGGATATACCTCGAGTTAATGGAGTGGTCGTGATCGATCGGGATGCATTGCGCGACAGGCTAGATAAATTGGCCCAGAATGGCAGGCGGGAAATTCCAATCTTTGCTCGCCCAATGGAACAAATTCGGTTACTATGGTCGTGGTCTTTTCGAGGCAAGGAGGACTTGTCTTGGTGCACCGAACTCGCTTTCGCGGGAGTTCTCTACGATGCTGAAAGTGTGGGACATTGGGCGCGTGCTTGCGTCAAACGAGGTCCCATCCAAACATCGCAGACAAATCCTCTCATCTCCGGCATTGAGTTACCACCATTAAAGTAAAGTTCTCACCTCGAGCCCAAGCATTGAAAACATCGTGCGGGATTCACTCGCATTGGTACATAAACATTTAAACGCCCAAATTAAAATGTCTTGTTTGTTAATCACCGGAGCGGCTGGTTTTATCGGCTACCACGTTGCATTGCGTTGCCTAGATGAAGGGCACACTGTTGTAGGACTAGACAATCTCAATGATTACTACGACGTATCGCTGAAACATGCGAGGCTGGCTCAGTTGCAAGCATACCCGCGATTCCAGTTTGTAAAACTGTCACTTGAAGACAGATCTGGCATAGCGAATCTATTTTCTTCCAATCGGTTTTCGCGAGTGATCCACTTGGGCGCACAAGCAGGAGTGCGGTATTCGCTGGAGAATCCACATTCCTATGTGGACTCCAATGTTACCGGCACCTTAAACATTCTTGAGGGATGTCGGCACGCGGGGGTGGAGCATTTAGTCTACGCAAGCAGCTCCAGTGTCTACGGCAGCAATACTTCGCAACCGTTTTCGGTTCACGACAACGTCGATCACCCACTGAGTCTTTATGCCGCGACCAAGAAGGCCAATGAGCTGATGGCGCACACGTATTCGCACTTGTTCCAGATCCCAACGACGGGGCTAAGATTCTTTACGGTGTACGGACCATGGGGCCGGCCCGATATGGCGTTGTTCAAATTCACCAAAGCGATCCTCGAAGGTAAACCGATCGATGTCTACAACGAAGGAAAGATGAAGCGAGACTTTACCTACATTGACGATATCGCAACTGCCATTGTTCGTGTTAAAGACCGTATTCCGCAGGCGAACGAGCATTGGAACAGCGATACTCCCGACCCAGGAACCAGTGCGGCACCTTATTGTGTTTTCAACATTGGTAACCACCAGCCCACGGAACTGATGACTTTTATCGAGTTGCTGGAGAAGGCACTGGGACGCAAAGCGATCAAGAATTTGATGCCGATGCAGCCAGGTGACGTACCCTCGACCTTTGCCGACGTTCAAGCGTTGGTAGATGCCGTTGGGTTCTCGCCAGCGACACCGGTTGAAACGGGGATCCAGCGGTTTGTGCAGTGGTATCGTGATTATTACCAAATAGCCTAGATCAATCTATGTCATTGATCGCTCGAGATAGCGAACCAACGCAATTGTGGGTTGGTGAGCATATTCGCCGACGACTGAGCATATTCGCCGACGACAGGGTCAAGACGACTGTGGTCTACCAGAGAATTGGACTAGCCAAAGATCGGGTTAGCCAAAGATCGGGTTAGCCAAAGATCGGGTTAGCCAATGGTTGTGTTAGCCAATGGTTGTGTTAGCCAATGGGGGAAGGCTTTGCCACAGAATCGTGGCTGAGAAAGAAAATGCGGC
>CAIXME010000874.1 GCA_903920425.1 uncultured Pirellula sp.
GGCCCGGTTATGCCGTGTTAGCGCACTCTATAATTAGCTTGATTGCGGGATCGGTTGGTCTGCCAATCTTCATATACGCATCCAGGATGTTTCGTCATCGTCAAACATTGTTGCTCGCACCACGCAGAAAGTTGTGATAAACTTGCCATGATGTTTCAATTCCTGCCTTAAGAGATCAAGAAAACAAGACGCACTAAGCGGTGCAAAGAAGTCGCCGCCGTCGCGTTGCTGACTTTTTGGAAACGTGGTCTCCGGCGACATCGGTGACCACTGACGTTATGCGGTGGAGGATGATGTTTAATGTTGCTTAAAGCAGATCGACTCGAACTAAACTTGCAGTCTCCAAAGGAGGTTGTCGCGTGGGTTGATTCGCTTCCGCCTGAGGTTCGCGTTGAGATTTCTTCTCTTTGGTTAGAGCGACTCAATAGGGCAATCGAGCCAGATCCCTGGTTGTGCATGTTTCGAATTCGCCTAATCAAAGAAAAGTCCGAGGTTGGGTCGTGCGGATTCAAAGGGCCGCCAGACGAAAGCGGAGTCGTTGAAATCGCCTACGGAATCGACGAGCAATATCGCAATCGCGGATTTGCGACGGAATCGGCTAACGCACTGAAAGAGTATGCATTAAGTTTACCGGAAGTTAGAATGGTTCGAGCAAATACAAAATCAGAGAACGTCGCCTCCGAACGAACACTTGAGAAATGCGGGTTCAAGTTGGTCGGGCAATTTGACGACCCAGAAGACGGCTTAGTTAACCGCTGGGAGACAGATTCATAGGGGAAGGGAAGCCGAATACCAAACCCATTGCCCCGAAGCCCTCTATCGGCCGCAACGACTTGCGTTGAGTCAACTGCTCGGGCTCGGTCAATGGATGCGTTATCCCACTTGAATCTGCGCGATGATGGGCAAACCCCTGGGACAATTAAAAGTCAACGATATGACGTTCGCTGTCCAGGACGCTGACTGCTCAATATTCGTCGGGCGAGTAGATGTGGACACCGCAACGACGGGTGGTGATCTTGCGATACGTAACATTCCATTTCCGACGGCTGTTACATTCGAACAAATCGCTGGAAGGAAGTATTCATGCGTTGATTGTACGAAGGAATTGTTTGAGAACTCCATTTTCAGTCCCGCAGTGGTTTTTCGAAACGACTACTACATAATACGCTCGATTGAATTTGCGATAAAAGACTACTCGAACGGGAATCTTTACGTTGAGTTTGACCTGAAAGCAGTTATCACTGAACCCAGTCAATGGATGTCCGTTTCCGGAACAATTCTCTCCGAGTGCTATCCAATCAACAGATACAGGCTGCTATCCGGCCACGCAGGGCCGATACCTATTCGTTTTGCTGGGTTCTACTTGCCGCTAATCGGTTTACCAGGCATTTCTGATGGAGCATCATGCGATGAAATCACGAGTGTGTTTGGTCTACCCGATCATCAGGGAGGTGGTTTGCAAACGAATTTTGGTATAATTCCGAAGTGGATTCGTTACACTTTGCCAGACTGCTACCTGCACTTCCAGTTCGAAAACGACATGGCGACTCAGGTTACCATCATGTCCCATTCCGACCCGCCGTGCGACATAAATGCAATGGATTACCAACCCAATGCACCTAAGCCCCCGCCGGTGCTTGACTAACTTTAGAGACATCACTTGCGGGGCTAGGTGATGGGA
>CAIXME010000875.1 GCA_903920425.1 uncultured Pirellula sp.
GCAGTGGAAACGCAAACAAGCCCTGGCTTTGTCGATCTTGAAGGCCAACAAAGGTTATCTACTACAAGACAGCTCCCTGCTGGCGTTTAAAATGTCGAGTCAGCAATTGCTCGATCAGTTTGCATTCAATTCTACGTCCAAGTCGGCTCAATAATCTTCGAGACGCGGCTCTGAAAAAACGAGCGCCTCGGATCAGTCCTGCTTGATGCTAACCAATTGTTCCATGCGCTCTCGCATGCTATCTCGCATGAATGCGTCCAGCGGTGCAAGTTCTGGGTCGGTTGAGCCCAGATTGGATTTCGCTATGACCAAGCGAGCCGAAACGGCAACGGTCTCTCCTTTACTCCCGGACGCTTTGATCGACACACTGTCGGCCGAGTCCTTGACTATTTCCGCGGTAATGACCAAGGTTTGGCCTGGCTGCATGAAGTCTGCGAATTTGACATTCTTGGCTTCTTTCAATGTCAGTACCGCGTGCTCGTAGTTTTCAGTTGAGCGTATAAGCCAGCACGAGGCCTGGAACAAAGCCTCCAGCATCAACACTCCAGGCATCACGGGAAACAATGGAAAATGGTCTCGTAAGTAGTCTTCGTCTGCACGCACCTCGCGAACGGCAATAATCCGTTCGCCTGGAATGAGTTCGGAGATCTGATCAAGTTGCCGGAATCGCATCAACGGTGCCTTGGCTAGGGAGCGAATGGATTAAACAGTGAGGATTAAACAATGTGTTTTGGAAGTGTAAAGGAGACACGGACTTATGAAAAGTCACCCTCTAAATGCCTGACCCAACATCCAAAATCATGATCTTGCCATCCCCCATACGGCCACTCCGAGTGGTATCCACGATCGTTTTCAGTACCTCTTCAACCCGCAAATCGTCGACGTACAAGGTAATTTCTACCTTAGGCAAAAACGCCAAAGAGTACTCGGTGGAAGAATACTGATCGAGATAACTCTTTTGACGACCGTAACCCTTTACCTCCGTTACTTGGAGGGCTTCCAAAGGGGAAAGTCGCAAATTTTCAAGCAGCCTCTCAGCCAAGTAAGGGCGAATCACCGCAATAACTTGCTTCATTTCGACTACTTTTCTATGGATACGGGCTTTTCGAGATTGGCCACGTTGGAAAGCTCTGGATCGAATGGCTTCTTATCTTTGTACAGCTCCAGAATCTTGGCCGCCAACGGTTTCTGCGGTTCCGGTGCTCGCTCGACAATCTTTTCTTGAAGCCCGATCGCAACGTCAAACTGATTTGCCGCTGCATGCGAAGCGGCCAACGCTGCGAGATCGCTCAAGTCGTTGTACTCGTTGAGCTCACAAGCCTTGGTAGCTGACGCGACCGCTTCGGTGGGGTTTCGCAACGACTCGTCCTTGCATACCGCTAACACCCAAGCTCGATTTTGATGTGCCAATGCATAATCAGGAGTTAGCTCGATGGCTCGATTGAAGTCGGCAATCGCTTCTTTGTACTTGCCAATTTGCTGGTAGTTATAACCACGGTTATTGAACGCGACTGCGGCTCGACCATTGAGCTCAATTACGCGGGAGAAATCCTCGATCGCTTTGGCGTGATCCCCCTTCTGAAAGTAAACATAACCTCGCCCCATCGTCGCCGGGATAAACGCAGGGCTAAGCTCAATGGCTCGTGTAAAGTCCGCGATTGCTTTCTCTAAATCACCCTTGACCTTGTATGCTGTCGCCCGTTGCTGAATCACCCCGGCGTTCTTGTCATTCAACTTGATGGCCGCATCGTAGTCGGCAATCGCCAAGTCCACTTCGTTCATTTGCAAGTACGCCGCCGCGCGGTTCACGAGTGTGGCTTCACTGTGGTCCCCTTTTTCGATCGCGCGGCCAAAATCCTCGATCGCCTTTTCGTATTCGCCCGAAGCGGTCAAGAACAAAGCACGGCTGGAAAAAGCATTCGCAGTGTCGTAGCCAAGCTGGATCGCTTCATCAAAGTCCGCCAACGCTTTATCCGTACTGCCACGTGCCCAATGAGCTCCAGCTCGCAATGTACGAAGTCGACCAACCTTTGGATTGGCAACAATCAACTCGTCGTAAGTCTCAACCGATTCGGCCAGCGTCACCAGGTTTGCCTTTTCAATCGCCCCTTTGATGCCCCGAAAGGTACGGATCAAAAACGATTTTTCACGCTCCTCCAACACCGTAACGAGGTCCCCTTTTTCAATCAGGTCAACCTCTTTCTCGCCGATCGTTAATCGCAACTCCACCCGAGCCACCATCGGCTCCGAAAACACCCGCGGCGGAACTACTGCCTCGGGTTGGCTCTTTGCCGTTTCCTGCCCAACCAAAGCGGAACCAAAATGACAACCCACGAAAACGATCGCAGAAACAATTAGACGGAACATGGGATTCAAACCTGATGGTGCCATGAATTGAAAAAGTGGGGTGTAAGTGAAGCGACCGCGTTACGAATCTAATCTAAGGGGGATCATTCCGGCAACGAAACCCTGCTCGTAATTCGTAATCGAACGATTCGGATCCGAAAGTCAGGACTTTTTCCCAGCGATCCGCCTCGGATAAGCGGTAAACCGCACGTTGTAAAGAAAGCATTAAGTTGAAAATGTTGTAGCCCGAAAAATCGGCACAATCTATTTGACCGCTAAAGTCGACCAAGTAGAGTTTCTAGTTCGTTATTCGGTTTTCCGCACACCGTGCAATCAGTTTGTTTTGCACCACGACGGGTCTAGTTACGTTTTTCGGAGTTTCAAAGATGAAGCATCATGTTTCTTGGCTGACGGCGTTGCCGTTGGCATTGGTTTTGGCAGGCTTTGCTAATGCTGGCTTTCGCTGCGGCGGATGTAGCGACCCTTGTCGCCCAGCTCGTTCTCATCATCTAGGTTGTGGTGCACACCATGGCGGTTGCTCTCACGGCAGCCTACATAACCATGCAACCGGTTGCGCATCAGGCCACGGTTACACTGGTTATTCGATTGTGCAAGCAAGTCCTGCATCCTGCGGCGCAGTTGCTGCTGACGGATCTTATTCGTGCGCACCAGCGACGATCCAATCTGCTTCGATTAGCTATGCGACCGTTTCTCCAATGGCTGTCGCTCCTGTTACCTCGGCTCCACAAATCGTTTGCGAACCGATCACCGGCTACCGTACCGTCATGGAGTCTACCTTCGTAACGGAAACGCAATACGTCACCGCTATGGAAACCAAACAAGAGACGCGTACCCGCGTCAAAAAGGTGAGCAAGAGCTTGCCCATCACCTTCGAAGACTACCGCACCAAGACGGTAATGGTTCCAACAACCGAAACCAAAACAATCGAGTACAGCGTTTTGGTCCCAGAACAATCCACCAAAACCGTCGATGTGAACGTAACTGTTCCTGTTTGGAACGAAGTTACCGAAAACTACACCGTCAAGGTTCCTAAGGTTTCCGATGTCGAAGAAACCTACAACGTCAATGTTCCTCGCCTGCGTGATGAGACCTTCACTTACACAGTCTACGCTCCACAAACCGAAACTGTAACCAAGGTTCAAACCGTTACCAACGCTGTGCCAGTCGTCAAGACACGCACAGTCCAAAGAACCGTTCCAAGCTACTCGACTCAAACGGTTACCAAAGACTACGGACACTGGGAAACGGTTGTAGAAGAAGTCGCTGGTTCGAGCTTTGCAATCGCTCCCGCAACGCAATATGCACCAGCATGCGGTTCGGCTGCCCCATCGGTTAGCTACACAAGCGGCTGCAATGCTGTTTCGACATCTGTTGTTTCAGGTGGCGGTTGCGGAAACGGCTTGTTCGCTCGACGCGCTCATCACTGTGGTCGCTCCCGATGTGGCCATGCATCTTCAGCTGGTTGCGGTTGTGGCTCTGCCAGCACTGCTTCCCCGTGCAGCACTGCTTCATCGTGTGGATGCGGATCGTCCTCGTGCGGTTCTGTTTCGTCAGTTGCCGGCAATGCAACCTGCGGTAGCAATGCCATCATCACTGGAAGTGTTGTTTCTGCATCGTGCGGATCTGCAGTAGCAGCAGCACCTGCCACCACAACTACGAGCCGCAAGGTTTGGGTTCCTAATGTGGTAACAGAAGAAGTTCCAGTTGTGACCAACGAAGTTCGTAATGAAGAAGTTGCGTACACGGTTTACGAACAACAAAGCACTCAAATTCCATACGAATGTGCTTACATCGTTTACCGACCAGAACAACGTACCGGCACCAAGAAGGTTGTTGAATACGTTTCCGAGCCGCGTACACGTACTCGTAAAGTAGTTAGCTACACAGACGAGCAACGTACACGTACTCGTCGCGAGCTAAGCTACAAGACGGAAACCAAGCAAGAAACCTATCCGGTTGTCACTTATCGCACAGAGAAGAAGACAAAGGAAATTACCTTTACAACTCAAGTCCCAACGCAAACGGTCGAACCATTCCAATCGACTCGCTACGAAACCGTGACCGAAGATGTTGTTGAAGAGTACACCGTCAATGTGCAAGTTCCAACCACCAAGGAAATCCAAGTGCAAGTTTGCAAGATGGTTCCTAAGTTGGTTCCTTACACGTTCAACCCATGTGCCACATCCAGTGCAGTTTCCGGCAGCAGCTCCGGATGCGGATGCGGCGAAACGGTTGCCCCTGTTGTGACTCCTGTTGCAGCACCACACAGCAGCCCGTGCAGCTGTGGATCTGCCCTGTCCGTTGCACCATCGGCTTGCCATTGCGGCAAGTAGTATGCAATCGAGAACGATAACGCCGGCTTAACGACGATCGTCGAATTAGCCAGTAATACAAAAAGACCCGCGAAGCGATTCGCGGGTCTTTTTTATTTTCGAGAGCAACAGCGGTGAAGGCTGCGATGGCTTGGTAGCTGCTCAGTCATCGCTAACCAGGCACAGGGCTAGATGGGACTTGCAGCGACAACCTCCATATCTGGCGTTCTATTGTTCGACTTCTGCGATTTCGCCGCCGTCTCGTGTCCCCAACGCACGCCAAATATTCTTCTCAATGCTATTGCTCACACTTTGGACCGAACCGTCCATCATGCATGAGTTGACGAGGCTGCCATGCCAACTCCGCGAAGTCAAAATGCCGTAACTTGCTCGCGTCGTGCTCGAGCCTTCTTGCCTCGAATTGTAGTCGATATTGTATTCGAGACCGTTGAATAAGAATGGTATGCGCGTGTTGGGAGGGAACGTGGTGGTAAAGCAGCTGTGATGACTATGACCATTGGTCCATTCGCAATGTCCCGTTCCTGTTTTGTCTGCGTTGAGACGGTCTTTGACACCTGAGTCGGCAATGACTGCCGCTTCCGCAATGGTTTCTGGAATATTGACCGATGGCGGTCCTCCGTTGCGTGTGTAAGCTTGCCATGCATGCACTTCGGAGCACCATAGTGTTTTGCTCGTCCCATCGGTGATCGCGTTCATCCCCATCCTGGAGTTGGGGTACGTCACTCCATCTCCTCCTCGGTTGGTGACCGGGTCAAAAATGAACCAAGTTCCGACATTGAAGCCGTAGGTGGTCGGAAAGAGAAAAACACCCGAAGAGTGCTCGCGGAAGTTACTACCCTTCGGATCCGATGGGCAGCGGTATACGGGAACTGCCATGCGACTGAGGACCGGATAGTTTTCCCAGCCTTTGGATAAGTCGATCTGATTGGCTAGGGTGTTTTGTTCCATGTAGGGGAATAGCCGGCCGTGGATGCTCCAGGATGTGTTGGTGCTGGTGTAAGTGTTCACACATGCACTTGGCGGAATCCGCTTCATCGCAGATTCGTAGTTGAGCATGGCCAGCCCAATCTGCTTGAGATTGTTGCTGCATGACATGCGGCGAGCGGCTTCTCGGGCTGCTTGGACTGCGGGCAGCAATAGTCCTACCATGATGCCGATGATTGCAATAACCACCAAAAGCTCTACCAAGGTAAAGCCAGGTTTTCTGCCGTTTTTCCTCATAGGGAATCTCCTCGCCGATGTTTACTTTTCGCTGCAATATGCTGCCCTGTAACGAGGTGGCTTGTCGGTTTGAATACGCGTTGGACAAAGGCAACGCGTTGCGATCAAACCATCAAGCCGATGGGACAGCGATATAACAATAGTAGACAATCGGTACGATTTCCTTCTAGAGTTACCGCTGGACAAAATATGTCCGATAGCGTCATGCAATTGGGAAATGCATGGCGGCTAGAACAACTCGCGTATCTCGCGATATCCGAAATCGACCAATGGAAATGGGCGTCCGGCTGGGCCAGGCAAATGGCTCTCTAAATTCAATCCTAACGAGTGAAAAATCGTGGCAACGACCTCAGGTGGCTCCGTCGGCCTGTCGACAGGCACCGCCCCGATGGGATCGCTGGCGCCTACAATCCGGCCTCCTTGAACACCACCACCCGCAAATCCAACGGTAAAGCACTGAGGCCAATGATCGCGCCCGCCCGCTGGGTTGACTTTGGGTGTTCGGCCAAATTCCGCCAGATTGCAAACCAACGTATCGTCCAGCATCCCACGCTGAAACAAATCTTCGATCAGTGCCGAATAGCCTTGATCGTACATCGGCGCGACGATGTTCTTCATCCCTTCAATCGATGTGAACGGCTTGCTCCCGTGGATATCCCAGCTCACCTCATCAAACACAGTCAAAAACGTGTTGACGGTGACGAAGCGAACTCCAGCCTCCACTAATCTCCTCGCCAACAAACAGCATTGCCCAAAGCGATGCATTCCATAGCGTTCGCGAACCGCAATCGGCTCCTTGCTCAGGTCGAATGCATTTCTCGCTTCCGGACTCGTCATCAATCGAAACGCAGATTGAAAATTGTCATCCATCAATTTGGCCGACTCGCTCGATTCGAAGTTGCGAATCGCATTATCGACAACATCGCGCATGCGACGACGACGATCGATGCGCGCGGTCCCCATCTCCTTGGGTGGCAACAAGTCCGGTACCTTGAAATCAGGTTTGGATGGATCTGCCATCAACGCAAACGGATCGTGTGCTTTCCCAAGGAATCCACCCGCTTGTCCGTTAGGAAGATTCCCTCCGCCTCGACCCATCGTTTCTGGCAAAACAATGTGTGGTGGCAAGTCCGTGCGACGCCCCAAGACATAGGAAGCGACCGATCCCGCGTGCGGTGTATTCACCCCTCCAGAAAACTGCCTGCCGGTTTGCATGATCTGCCATCCAGCATCATGCACCGCTGCGCCGCGATGGAAGCATGATCGCACCAATGAAAACTTGTCCGCGATTTTCGCATGCAGTGGCAAGATCTCCGAGATATGAACACCCGATGCCGCTGTAGTTATAGGCTTAAACGGACCGCGGATTTCCAACGGGGCGTCCGGCTTCATGTCGAACGTGTCCAGCTGGCTCGGTGCGCCCAGATTGAAAATCATAATCGCCGATCGCTTGCTCTTGCTCGGATCGATTTTGCCTGCTTCATTCGCGGCCAGGTACTGCGGAAGCCCAAAACCGATGGCCCCCAGCGTTCCTACCTGCAGAAAGTCCCTACGCGATACCCCGTTGCAACTCTGAGAAACTCCATCGCCTTCGAATGTGATCATGATTCAGCCGTCTGTGGGTGATGATTTGCGGGGGCTCGAAAAGAGCGACAGGACTGCCTATCGCTCAAAATCTTTTTGGGGGAGCCGCATTATACCACAGAAGCTTCGAAGGTTGGTTTCAGCTACATTGAAACTCGTCGGCGACCAGCGTAACCTCCGATATCTTGGTTCGGACAATCCTCGCAGTATCAATCGAACGTTCCACATGCTCGCTCAACAAATCAGAGGCGTCTGATGTCGTCGAAACTTTATTGGATATCGATCGCACGGCACTGCGTTGCTCTGAGACCGCTTCGTGCGTTTGTGTCGCGAGTTCACAAACAAGCTTAATAGCTTTCTCGATCTCGGTGATCGAGTTGATTGCATTGGTGCTCGTTTGTTGCATGCTCTGTACTTGATTTCGAATCTTTTCCGTCGATCGCGAGGTCTGCTTTGCCAGCTCTTTGACTTCATTGGCAACCACCAAAAAGCCCTTTCCGTGCTCGTTTGCGCGGCTTGCCTCAATGGTTGCGTTTAGCGCCAGCAGATTTGTCTGCGATGCGATTTCATTGATAACGTTGATCACTTCATCGATACCTGTTGCCGCTTCACGCAGATTTCGAATGTGGATCGTGCCTTGCGTTGCTAGTTCTGCCGC
>CAIXME010000876.1 GCA_903920425.1 uncultured Pirellula sp.
CGATCTTGGTTTGTGTAAGATGTTGTGTTGGGACTGGATTACCTGCTTAGAAGGTATTGAGTCGAACCATGTGGAAAGGAAATCTCCGATACTCCCCTTGGTGTGTTGCGACGCAGACGGGGATCGTTTGTTGCCCTCGTTTTTCGTGTTCAGCGAATGCAACCTTGATCGCGTAAGAGCGTAACATTAATGAATACTCAGCCTGCAGTTCCGGTTAAGTACAAAGTCTGACCGGTCATCCAAATGGAATCGTCGCAGGCCAGAAACACAACGCCAGGTGCGATATGAGTCGGTAGCCCGATGGGCCCCATGTGTTCTGGAACGTCTACACCCTGTTGCACGAATCCAATTGCGTTGGTTCCCTCGGTGGAAATCAACCCGGGATTTACGGAGTTGATGCGGATTTTTTTTACTGCCAATTCCTTGGCGAATGTCCGGGTTAAATTGTCGACAGCCGACTTTGTTGCGTTGTAGACAGAGGTTCCAGGTGGAGAGAGTGTGCTCACCACGGAACTGGTGTTGACGATCACACCTCCCTCGGCCGGCATGCGTTTTACAGCTGCCTGCGTTGCGAGAATGAGTCCCAAGACATTGAGGTTGAATTGGCTATGGAAGTGTTCAGGCGTAATCTGTCCCAACGGAGCGGCGAGATAGATGCCCGCATTGTTAACGAGAATGTCGATTCGCTGAAAGGCAGCCAATGCGGAATCGAAAAATGGTTCGATCGCCTCCGGTTGCGATAGGTCTGCCTGGATTGCGACCGCTTCTCCTCCAGCATTCTTGATTTCGCCAACGACCCGTTGCGCATCCTTTAGACTACTTGCATAGTTGATGACAACTTTCGCTCCTTCGAGCGCCATTGCCTTCGCAATCGCCGCACCGATGCCTTTGGAAGCACCAGTTACAACGGCAACTTTACCCAATAGCTTTTCTGTCATTTGATTTCTTTCCGGAATCCCGTGTAAACGAACAAATCAATCCAACGCAAGCGCAGGGATGCTCATGCGATAGCCCATGTCCGGTTTGAACCAACCCGCCGAACTGAAACCAACATTTCTTCCTAGACTGCGTTTCTTCGTCCCTCTACACTTACTAAGCGTGGAGGGGGAACATCCCTTGGCCATATTTGAAAAACACATGTGATTGGAGCTCTAGATGAGCATGGAAGAAGGGAACACGACCGCTTCAATCCAGCACCACTTGGACCAACTTGGAGCTGAGATTCCTGATAGTGAGTCTGTTCGGGGGCTATTGGAACGGTCCGCGAACCGATTGTCTATGCTTTGTGGTAACCTCCTGCATCGGCGCTATCCACGACTTGCCTATCCGCCAATCAATTTGAGTTCCGACGAGCTGTTGAGCGCTGTCGTTGAACGATTGATTAAGGCCATGCGAGAGGCAAAACCCAGTAGCGTTCGTCAGTACTTCGCACTCGCCGGTCAGCACATGCGATGGGAACTCAATGACCTCGCGCGACGATTGGATAACGAAAGACCCGCAGGGATAACTGACGAGAACCTTATTGCAGATTGCGCCCCTAGCGACTCCCAACTTTCCGATCTGTGCATCCAGATATTTGAAGAGATTGATGCGTTGCCCGTGGAGCAGCGTGAAGTCTTCGAGCTTGTTCGAATTCAGGGGTTACCTGTGTCCGAAGTTGCGAAAATAGTAAATGCAACCGAGGTCACGGTGAGGCGACGGTTGAGTCGAGCGTTATCCGGGCTATCTTCAATATTTAATAACACGAGTTCCAAATCCATTGATCCGCGAAGCACGCTTAATTGAGTTTCTTTCCCCGATACAATGAATCGCCATGTCAGAAGACGAATTGATCGATGACATTATTGAGGCGATCCGCGAGTCGGCGATTACGCCGGAGGAGGCCTGTGCCGCTCGTCCTGAATTACTTCCCACGGTAATTCGAAAGTGGGAGCATCTGCAGAGGTTAGAGTTGGAACTTGATCGGTGGTTTCCAAGCGATGATAAAAGCTTGGTTAGCTACAATTCGATTGTCCCACTGCCCGATGTTCCAGGTTATGAAGTTTTAAGCGAATTGGGACGCGGCGGCATGGGCGTCGTCTACAAAGCTAGAAATATTCGCCTGAATCGACAAGTAGCTATCAAAAGGATGCTTGCTGGCTTGTACTCAACTCAAGCAGAGAGACTACGGTTCTCCAGGGAAGCTCAGTCGTTTGCAGCAATTGACCATCCCAACATAGTGAGACTGTATGAGTTTGGCGACATCCAAGGCGATCTGTATTTCGCAATGGAATTGGTCGAGGGTATTACACTTCAACAGCAAATTGCTCAAGCAAAGATTTCGCCGCGTGAGTCTGCTTTGCTGGTCTGTAAATTGGCTCACGCGATTCAATCTGTTCACGACAAGGGTATCGTTCATCGCGACCTTAAGCCATCCAATGTGCTGATCGCTTCTAGCGGCGAACCAAAATTAACCGATTTCGGACTTGCACGCAGTGTGAATATTCATGATTCCATAACTCGGGTAGGTTCTCCTCTCGGTACTCCCAGCTACATGTCGCCAGAGCAAGCACAAGGACAATCGCAGAACGCAACATCCAGCAGCGACATATATTCCCTCGGCGCAATCCTCTATGCAACATTGACTTCTCGCCCGCCTTTCCTTGCCGAGACTCAAGCGTTATTGTTGCAGCAAGTAATAAATGCCGATCCAAAACCTCCGTCCCAGTTCGATGTCAAAATACCTCGCGACCTGGAACTCATCTGTTTGAAGTGCCTTCAAAAGGATCCTCGGCAGCGATACTTGAGTGCACTCGAGTTGGCCGAAGACCTAGAGCGGTTTTTGGCGGGCGAAGCGATTCTTGCGAAATCGGAACCGTTCTATTCCAAGCTTATGCGACGTATTCGACGGAATCCTATGCGTACCGCTGTGGGGACTGTGGTTGTTGTATTCGGATTTGCGGTTGTGTTTTTTCAAAGCCAATTGGCTATCGATAGGGCAAGGCTAGATGCTCAAATACTTGAAGATCGACAATACAGAGAATCGCAGGCTGCTACAATTCTAGAGGGAGCACGAATTGCACTTGAGACGGGTCGATGGGACAGTGCAGCTCAATCATTGGACTATGCAAAGGCGGCCTTGGGATCAAAAAGTACAAGCGTTTGGGACGAAAGGTTTATCGATTTGGAAAAATGGATTGGGATGGGCCGGGAGCTTGAAGCGATTCGCATA